>JAITJK010000127.1 GCA_031278935.1 Spirochaetaceae bacterium
CGCGCCAAACCTCACCCATCCTCCCCAAGCCTATCCCTAATCCCCACACGCGCGGATTACCCGGGCAACCCCCCCCGGGCGGGCCGGGTTATGGGATTATCCTAGATAATACCTATAAAATCGTCCTTCATGGCCGGGAACCTCAATGGCAGGAGCAATCCTTTCCCTCTATAAGTCCAGAATATGAGCGGCTTACCCGGATTCTTGTCCAAGAGGATACCATATCCGGCATAGAATTCACCAACAGCGCCGGGGTAAAGAGTATTGTCTTCTTTAGAAAACTCTTTAATAACTGGCATATCGGCTTAATAAACGCCTCAAGCAGTTATTACCGTCCGGTATACCAAATGGCTATGCTCCTTTCGGCCCTGGGTACGGTGCTGACGCTGATTTTATGCTATTTTCTTCTGCGCTTATATACCGATAAAATCAGCGCAGATGAAAAAAACAGGAGCAAGTCTAATTTCCTCGCCAAAATGAGCCATGAAATCCGCACCCCTATGAACGCCATCATGGGTATGGCGGAACTTATCCTGCGGGAACCTCTTCCACCGGAAGCATACGACCATGCCCTAAGCATCAAGCAGGCCAGCACCAATCTGCTTTCCATCATCAACGACATCCTGGACTTTTCCAAGATCGAATCCGGCAAAATGGAGTTAAGTGAGAGTCCCTATTTTTTGTCCTCCGTGATTAACGATATTGTAACGATTATCCGTATGCGCCTCACCGAAAAGCCCGTGGCCCTCTTGGTCTGTATTGACGCGAAGTTGCCCAATAAGCTCTCCGGGGATGAGGTGCGTCTCCGGCAGATTATCGTGAATGTGTTGAATAACGCGGTGAAATATACCGAACAGGGCTCCATTACCCTGGGGATAACCGGAACGGTCCAGAAAAGCAACTGGGTACAGCTTACGATTGGGGTGGAAGACACTGGGGTGGGTATCAAAAAAGAAAATTTCAACCGGATTTTTGGCGATTTTGTGCAGTTTGATAAAGAACGGAACCGTAATATCGAGGGAACCGGTTTGGGCCTGGCCATCACCAGAAGCCTGTGCCAGGCCATGGGTGGGGAGATTACCTTTACCAGTGAATACGGCCGGGGCAGCGCCTTCACTATCCGTATATCCCAGCGCATCTTGGGGTCTGACCCTCTGGCGGTAGTTGAAAACCCCGAACAAAAGCCGGTTCTTATCTACGGATTCGATCCTGCAGTCGCGTCCATCCTGGAGAGCCTTGAGAACCTGGGCGTAGCGGGTGCGGTGGCGCGGACCCAGACGGATTTCTGCGCTGCCCTGACCAAACAGGCCTATCCCTTCATCTTTGTGTCCCAGGCCTTGTACACCGAGGCTAAACCGGTCATCAAGGAGCTGGGGGCGGAGGCTAAGGTGGTGACGCTGATAGAATACGGCGCGGAACTGAACGACGCGGAAGTTTCCACCTTAACCTTACCGGCCCATGCCATTAGCATCGCGGAGGTCCTGAACCACGAGGAACGTAACCGCGGCACCGCAGGAGATCCCCGGGAACGGGGGGTACGGTTTATTGCGCCCAAAGCCCGGATCCTCTTGGTGGACGACATTGTTACCAATCTGAAAGTGGCCAAGGGTCTTATGGCGCCCTATAAGATGCAGGTAGATATCTGCACAAGCGGCGCCGAGGCGGTACGGCTCGTACAGACCAATACCTATGATATGATATTTATGGATCACATGATGCCAGGTATGGATGGTCTTGAAGCCACCCATAGTATTCGGAACCTGGAAGGCCGAGGAACCTACTATAAAACGTTGCCTATCATCGCCTTAACTGCCAACGCGGTATCGGGGGTGCGGGAAATGTTTTTACAAAACCGTATGGATGATTTTCTCTCTAAGCCGATTGAGCTCGCTCGGTTGAACAGTATCTTACAAAAATGGATCCCTGAGGCAAAACGGGAAAAATACCAAGACCTTACCAAGGAGGGGCTTCTCATAGACCAGACGGATCCAGTTCCGGCACGGCAGCCCCCTCCGGAAATCCATGCGGTAGCGCCGTTGCCGCAGATTGAGGGGGTGGACGTGAACCAAGGCATAGGCATGATCGGCGGTTCCCTAGATACCTATATGGATATCTTGGAGATCTTCTGGATCGAAAGCACGGAGAAACTTAGGCAGTTGTCCGCCGCCCTAACTGCGGGGGACCTGGGCTTGTATACCACGTACGTCCATGCGGTGAAGAGCACGGCGGCTACTATTGGGGCGCGGGGCCTCTCGGAGCAGGCCAAGGCCCTGGAAGAAGCGGGACGATCCGGGGATCAGGCCGCTATCGTTCAAGGCCAGGGTGCGTTCTTTGCGGACTTTAGCGCCTTGTTGGACCGGGTCCACGCGGCCTTAGAAGCCCAGGGACGGATGCGGCTTGCTTCCTCGGAAAGCGGTCAAGTGGGAGGGGACCTGGATGCATTGCGGCGGCAACTGAGGGATTTGAGGGTCGCCTTGGATAACATGGATGTAGGAAAGGCTGATGAAGGCATAAGCCGACTACGAAAGGAGTCTTGGGGAGACGGAGTAACCCACACGCTTGAGGAGATAGGCCGGCATATCCTCTTGTCCGATTATGATCAGGCCATAGCGTCCATTGACGCACTGTTATCCGACGAAACCGCGGACATATAAAAGGAGAAGCAAGGGATGGGAACGGAAGCACGCAAAAAAATTATGCTGGTGGATGACAACATTACCAATTTGGTGGTGGGAAAAAACGCTCTAAGCAACCAATACGATGTGTTTACCCTACCTTCCGGGGAAAAGCTGTTTAAGCTCCTTGAGAAGGTCATCCCCGACATGATCCTTCTGGATGTAGAGATGCCCGATATGAACGGCTATGAGGTTATCCAAATTCTCAAGAAACAAGAACATCTGGCCCACATTCCGGTTATTTTTTTGACCGCCAAAAGCGACGATGGCAGCGAGCTGCAGGGCTTATCTCTGGGGGCCATTGATTATATCATAAAGCCTTTTTCTCCAGCCCTGTTAGGTAAACGGATTGAGGTTCATCTTTTGGTAGAGTCCCAACGAAAGGAACTGGAATCCTACAATACCAATCTCAAGCAGATGGTTCGGGACAAGACCCAGGAAGTGGTGGGTCTACAGAACGCTATTTTGCAAACCGTGGCGGAGCTGGTTGAATCCCGGGACGCCATTACCGGTGGTCATATTGAACGGACCCGGGCCTATCTCAAGATTTTGATCCGAGCCATGAAACGCTACGGGGTATATCAGGAAGCAATCAGTTCCTGGGACGAGGAGATATTTTTGCAGTCTTCCCAGCTGCATGATGTGGGTAAAATTGCCATTAAAGACAGCATCCTTTTTAAGCAGGGCAAGCTCACGGACGAAGAGTTTGAAGAGATGAAGAAGCACACTACTTTTGGGGTACAGGTTATTGAAAAAATCGGAGAGAGCACCTCGGAAAAGGCGTTTCTTGAACATGCCAAGATCATGGCCGGAACCCATCACGAAAAGTGGAACGGCTCAGGCTATCCCAAGGGGCTTCGGGGCGTGGACATTCCCCTGCAAGGACGGCTCATGGCGATTGTGGATGTATACGACGCCTTGCTTTCAGTCCGGCCCTACAAAAAGGCCCTGACCCAGGCGGAAGCGGTAGCCATTATTGCAAAGGAAAGTAACGGGCATTTTGATCCCGCCATTGCCCAGGTCTTCCTTGCCACCGTCCAAGACTTCACCCCACCTCCTGTTGTGGAGTCATAGCCCCTGATGGGCCGCGTGGTTAGGGAGTGAGGTGTGTCTTGCTTTGGGTTTCTGCTGTTCAGCCCCGGTACGCTCACCGAAACCGACGACGGCGATTCGATGAAATTGCAGTTTGAAAACCTTTACCACAGGGGGCATTAAGCCTGCCTCTCAGTCCCAATATGCCACAGGACAAATAGTTGACGATCTATTGAGAAAGGTGTATTCTTACTTAGTAAAGTGAGTAGAGGAAACCAGTTGAGTATTTCTCGAAACCAGGAAAGGTGTACAATAACATACATTGTCAACGCTTTTTCCAGGCAAGCCAGGAGGATAACTGCTGATGGACTTCATGGCTACAGACTATACCAATTATGTTTACACCCCCCAAAAAAACGTTTTACCATCATATTCACTAGGAGGAAGCTATGACGATAGAGAAACGTATTGTTATTCTTAATGGTCTTGTGGTATTGGTCGTTTCCCTCAGTTTGGGAATCCTCGCGGTGAGCATCGCCACTGGCGTCGTGCGCCGGGATGCTGAGGCATCTATGCTCAATCAGTCGGTAATCGCCGCAAATCTCGTGGCCGAGACTATCCGCGCCCGGATTGACGTCCTACAGGGACTGGCAGACCGGGATGCCGTGCGTTCCATGGACTTTGAAACCCAGAGAGAGTCACTGATAAACGAAATCGATCGTACCGGTGTGGACGACTTCGCTATTGTGCATCCCGACGGAATAGCGTCGCATCTGAAAGGGGGTCAGACCCCGGATCTCTCCACCCGGGAATATGTGCAGCGGGGCCTTCGGGGAGAGAAGGCGGTTTCCGACATCATCGCAAGCAGCACGGGGATGATAGTGACCCCCTATCCCGTGATTAACTACATGGTTCCCATCACGGTGGACGGCACACCGGTGGGCGGCCTGCTTGCCCGGAACGACGCGACCCGGTTCAGCGACATTGTAAAGGCCGTAGGAAATCTGAACGGCGGCTTGGCCTATTTGATTAACCTTAAGGGCATTATCATCGCTCACCCTGATAAAGACCTGGTGATGAAGTCCTTTTCCGCCCAGGAAGCGGCTAAAACCGATTCCCGTTATACGACCAGTGCGGAAGCCATAGCGGTCATCCTCAGCCAAAAACGCGGTTCTATGCTGCATGACATAGAAGGACAGAATATGCTTATCGGCTTTTGTCCCGTACCGGGCTTTGATATGATCCTGGTTTCCATGGTGGAGGAGCGGGCAACCCTCCACGAGCTTTATATGATGCGAAACCTGATGTTTATCGGGGTTGGCGTTTTTATGCTGCTGGGGATCCTGGCGGCCTTGCTTATCGCCCGATCCATCGCCAAGCCCATCCTCAGTATGTTCCATACCTTTGAATATATCTCCCAGGGGGATTTAACGAAAAGGATCGACATTCGCTCAAAGGATGAAATCGGCAGTATGGCCCGCCATTTTAACCTAACTATAGAAAACGTCAGTACTATGATGTTCTCGATCAAAGACCAGTCCTCAAGCCTTCAGAAGATTGGCATGGAACTATCTGCCATTATGACCGAAACCGCCAAGGCGATCAACCAGATAGCCGCCACCATTCATATTATTTCAGACCAGACGAACACCCAAAACGACAATATCGCTGATACCAACGAAACCGTGGAACAGATCATCGAGAACCTCTACCACCTAAACAAGCAGCTGGAAGATCAGAGTGTCAAGGTCGTAAAGTCGTCCGCGGCCATTGAGGAGATGCTGACGAATATCCAGTCCATTACCGAAACCCTGGTGAAAAACGCGGACAATGTTAAAGCGTTGACCGAAGCCTCGGAAATGGGCCGATCGGGCCTTCAGACGGTGGTTTCGGATATTCAGGATATTGCCCGGGAATCCGAAGGGCTTTTGGAGATCAACGCCGTCATGGAAAATATCGCGAGCCAAACCAATCTTCTTTCCATGAACGCCGCCATTGAAGCGGCTCACGCCGGGGAAGCGGGCAAGGGCTTTGCCGTAGTGGCTAGTGAAATCCGTAAGCTCGCGGAGAATTCTAGTCAGCAGTCTAAAACTATCGGTACAGTTCTCAAAAAGATCAAGGAGTCCATTGATAAAATTACCCTTTCTACCCACAACGTGTTGAATCGCTTCGAGGCCGTTGACCGAGGCGTGAAAAGCGTATCCGAAGAGGAGGCCAAGATCCGCAGCGCTATGGAGGAACAGGGCGCTGGGAATAAGCATATCCTTGAGCTGGTGAGCGAGATGAACGACAGCGCCCTACAGGTAAAGAGCGAATCGGAGCTTATGTTGCTGGGCTGCCAGGAGGTTATCGAGAAGAGCCAGAATCTGGAACGGGTAACCAAGGACATTACCAAAAGCATGAACGAAATGGCCGCTGGGGCGGAGCAAATTACCGTCACGGTAAAACGGGTGAATGCCATCAGCCAGGAAACCAAAGAAGACATCCAGGTCCTGGTCAACGAAGTGTCCAAGTTCAAAGTAGCCCCCTAAGCCACCTAGGGTAGTGGCGAAGTATCGGCTTGATGACTGGAACCTCGAAAAACAAGGCCTGGAATCGGGCCCTGTTTTTTGAGGCGAATCTGGTCGGGATAGGCTATTCTGTGCTTGGCGCCTGCCCTAGCTAGGCTGGGGCGGTACCCTGCCTCTCATCAACTACGTAGCCCGTGCAGCGTAATGTCCACGCGATAAAGAAGTCAGCCAGGGCTTCATATTTGTCCGATTTTGAATTGTCCACAAAAAATAGCACTAATCTTATACTACTTCATCATCTGCATCCCTTGTCGCTAGACCCTCCTTTACGGAATAACCGTTTTGAAAACACGCAGCCGCAAATACGACTCTACGGCAGGTGGTTGACCAAGAGGGGAGAAGGTAGTATATTAAATCTACTTAGGTTAGAGCCTTGAGTCGGGCAATAGCGCAGTTGGTTAGCGTACAAGTCTGGGGGACTTGGGGTCCCCGGTTCAAATCCGGGTTGCCCGACTCAAGGCTTTAGCGGAAACGCCCCTTCGTACCCCAAGAAGGGGCGTCTTTTTTAAAAGCTCACCCCCAAACTAAAAGATCCCTGGAGATAATCCGCATAGACGTTATAGGCTATCCCAATCCCTAGGGCGGGAATGGCGAGCTTACTCAGATAAAAAGACAGGGTCCCTGCAAGACCGTGATCGAATTGATTCCCCAAAATCGACCCATAAGAATACACCCCCTGGTAAGAAACGCCCCCGGAAAGAACCCCCCAAGCCATCTTGAATAGATACTTCTCCAGGCCCAGAGACGCCCCGGCATAATGGCGGGCAGAAAAAGACTGGGGGAGGATCGCAACCTGCGCCACACTAGGGGAGGATTCGGAAAGCACCGTAACCCCCGGCGCATAAAGGGCGCCGGTGTGCAACCTGACCCTAAACCCCGGAAGCAGAGATTTTTCATACACCCCCCGAAACCGGAGGACCTGAAAGAAAGGACTGTCTAGGCCGGCCATAACCTTATAGCTCCCGGAAAGGCTTTCCTCGGAAAGCAAAAAACCATCCCACCGGGCTTTTCGTAGGGCCAGTTCCGCAGCGATACCGATATGCCGCTCCCCACCATCCGTCTCCTGGAGTAAGGCTTGGGTATAGGACAGGTCAACCGCGCCCTTAAAGACCTCGGTGAAGGTATAGGTCAGCCCCGCGCTGCCACTGATACGGTCCAGATCAAACCGCCGCAGATCCTCATCCCGCTGATCCGTATGGCGCTGTTCGCTGCGAGCAAAGGACCCGGACATGGTCCAACCGGGAAAACCCTCGCGCACCGGTGTATGGACATAGACCCCTAAGGTCATCCAACCCGCGCTGCCGTACATACCACCGATGAAAAACTTATCGTTTAACCCGAAGGCATTGGTATCCACAAAAAAGCCCCCAAAGCTCGTACCGCCGGAACCGACGAATACCACCGGTAGGGGAAACACGGACCATTTTTCCCGGACTTCCACCATGAGGATTTTTCCCCGGCCGTCTCCCGTATCTCGGATATCCACGTTCAGGGGTTCCAGAATCCCCGTATCCATCAAGACCGCATAGACCGCATCTATATCGATATCCGCCGCATCGATCCCCAGAAACTGACGCAAAGGCCGTTCCGCCACGTGCAACTTGGTCCGTTTGAGGCCCGATATGTCCAGAGCGGTAATCCTCCCGCCGGGTTCCTCGGTTTGGGAATAGATGCCAGGGATCAGCACTACCAGCCAGGAAAGGGCTAACCAGCGCAGGTTTTTCATAGTTCACTCCCTTCCACCTGCCGTGGAGGCATAGTCCCTCATCTGGCCATGGTGGTAAGACCATGGGGCGCCCCCGCATTGGGTCTTTGCCGCCCTACGCCCACTGTAGCCACCGGTCAGCGTTAAAAGCCGCACAGAGGTATACTTGAAAATAGCAGAACTTGTAAGGATGGTCTATGTATCTACCGCAATCCCAGTTTCGGAAAACTATGCCGTCCTTGTGAAGGGGTATACCCGTCATTGCTTGGCGCTAGCGCCTCGCCATGACGGATGCCCGTAACCATTCAAGGCAAGGAAACCCCTTACCCCCTAATTGCGCGGCCCCCTCCGAGGCCTCCACGCCGGGTGGTGGTAGGCGGGGAAATCCCCATTTGGCCGCGAATTTCCGCATATTCCATGAGAATCTGCTTTTCCGCCCAGGCTTGATCCTGGATTTTCTCTACCCGGCAGGCCGCGTATTTGTACTCCGGAGTGTTACTAACCGGGTCTAAAGATGCTTGGGTCAGCTCGTTACACGCCCCAATCCACCACTGGTAGGTCATATAAACCGCACCGGGTTTTACCCGGTCCGTAGGCAGACAGCGGGTGATACAGTAGCCGCGCTTGGAAAGCACCTTTACCAGTTCCCCTTGTTGCACCCCTATGGCCCTACAATCCTGGGGACTCATCTGGGCCCAGCCCGGCTCATCCTCCAGGTTACGCAACAAACGGCAGTTGCCGCTCATGGTACGTACCGAGTAGTGCCCCACTTCCCGTACCGTGGAAAGTACCAGGGGGTAGGTATCGTTCTCCAGCTCTCGCGGGGGACGCCAGTCTGTACCGTAGAACTTGGCCTTGCCATCTGGATGGGCGAACTTGGCCCCTTTATGCAGGTAGGGCGTTCCGATATCGCTCATGGCTTTATCCCGGCAGGGCCACTGTACGCCCCCGAGTTTTTCGATTTTCTCGTAGGTCGCGCCGGCAAAGCCGGGACACAGATCAATAAGCTCGTTCCAGATTTCCTCGGTGTTTTTATAGTGCATGGGGTAGCCCATGGCCGTGGAGATGGCGCAGATGATTTCCCAGTCGGTTTTCACATCACCCTCAGGCTCAATGAGCTTACGGACTCGCTGAAATCCCCGGTCACAACAGGTATAGACCCCTTCATGCTCGCACCAGCCCGTAGCCGGTAAGATAACATCGGCGTGACGGCCCGTTTTGTTCATGAAAATGTCCTGCATCACCACGAAATCGCACTTATCCAGGGCTTCCCGCACCTCCGCAAGGTCCGGGTCCGACTGGGCCGGGTCCTCACCGAATATGTAATAGGCGTGAATCCGCTTGGCCGGGTCCTTTTCGTGCAGCACCCGGTGGGGCACATGGGTAATGGGACAGCCTACTTGGTCCGAGAGGGGAACCCCCCAGGCCTTTTCAAACTTGTCCCGGATCACCGGATCCGTTACGCTCTGGTAGCCGGGGTAACAGTTCGGCAAGGCCCCCATATCGCAAGCGCCCTGCACATTGTTCTGGCCTCGGACCGGGCCGATCCCCGTCGAGGGTCGTCCAAAATTGCCCGTCATAATGGCCAGGTTCGCAAGACCCTTGACCACATCCACCGCCTGGGCGAACTGGCATACCCCCATCCCGTAGAGTATCATAGAACCACCTGAAGTTGCGTACATCCGGGCGGCCTTCCGTATGGCTTCCGCAGGAACCTGCGTGATTGATGCCGCGTATTCTGGGGTGTATTTTTCCATAATAGGGGCAAATTCCTCAAAGCCCGTGGAGTGTTGGGCAATGAAATTCCGGTCTAAAAGCGCTTCCTGGATGATCACCTGGGCAATGGCGTTTACCAAGGCCAGGTTCGACCCGTTTTTGAGCTGTAGGTGCAGGTCCGCAATCCGGGCGGTTTCGATCCGCCGGGGATCCGCACAGATAATTTTCGCGCCTTTCTCCTTAGCTCGGACAATACGCCGGGCTACAATCGGGTGAGAATCCGCGCCGTTATAGCCAAAGATAAAGAGGACTTTCGCATCCTCGATTTCAGGAACCCCCATGGACATGGCCCCTGACCCTAATGAATACTGTAGACCCGCTACAGAAGGGGCATGTCATATCCGAGCGCAGTGGTCCACATTATTGGTGCCGATACCGGCCCGCATGAATTTCTGCATGATGTAATTGGCCTCGTTGCCCGCCCCCCGGGCGGAACCGGTACCCATGATGGCATTGGGGCCGTAAGTGGTCTTGATCTCCTTGAGCCGAGCGGCCACATACCCAATGGCCTCGTCCCATTCGACTTCTTCCAAGGGGCTGCCTTTACCGTTTTTACGGATCATGGGCTTTCTCAGGCGTTTGGTCAAAATCTGAGGATCGTTGAGATAATCCCAGCCATACCAGCCTTTCAGGCACAAGGTTCCCTGGTTCGTACGGCCCATAGCCGGGACGGCTTCGATGATTTTATTCTGTTCCGGGTCCACCGAGAACCGGATCTGACATCCTGCGCCACAATATGCACAGGTACTCTGAATTTCTTGGATAGTTGACATACTTACTCTCCTTACTCTAACCCATAGTAGTATGAAAAAGCGTTCTTGTCAAAACGCCCTAAAGATCCTGATCCGGTTAAAGCAAACCCAGTCTTTATACTATGGCATTCATTAAAATCATTTCTTTCACTGCCATGGTAAACCCCAGTTGTTCCTTCACAGTCTGGCCCTCTTGTCAAAAAATTGAAGGTATGATACGGTGACGGACAAACGGATGAATCCGCATTTTCACCCTTGAAGGGTTTACACTACCACTTTAAATCATTCCATGATGGAACAAGACGGA
>JAITJK010000043.1 GCA_031278935.1 Spirochaetaceae bacterium
ATTTGTTTCTTGTCCATAAAAGACCTCCTGTCTGTAATGGGCTTACGCCCTGATTAGTATGTTCTTCACTATACTCAAGTCCTCCCAACCCAGTCAACCCGCCAGGGGTCTGACCCCAGGGCATCGGCGTTTACTCTAAGAGCAAGGACTCATACAGGAAATCCGAATCCTCACACTACGTTTGGCACTGTTTCATTTCTTTTCCATCTTCATGTTCCTCAGCCGATGTAATGCCATCTTCCCCAATACGCTTCCATGGCAAATGGCGGTTGACCTAGGTGATGGGGTGAGCTATGGTATTGCATACCTTGTACCTACATAAGGAGGCGTTATGCAGACCGGTGCACTAAAAACCGTCCTCTGTTATGGCGATTCTAATACCTGGGGTTACAATCCCCATACCGGCGGACGCTATGATCATAAAACCCGCTGGCCTATGGCTCTGAAGGAGCTACTGAACCAGGGCTGCCCAGCGGATGAACCCGCCTTTTGGGTGGTGGAAGAAGGGCAAAACGGCAGAACGAGCTGCCGGGAAGACCCGGTCGAAGGAGACCGCAACGGCCTGCGCCAGCTCATCCCGATTCTGGAAAGCCATAAGCCCGTGGACCTGGTGGCGGTGATGCTGGGAACCAATGACCTCAAAATCCGGTTCAACCCCCTGCCTTACGACATCGCCCGGGGAGTCCAGCGGCTGGCCGCTGCTATTCAGGCTTCCCACACCGGCCCGCAGGATCACGCGCCCCAGGTGCTCATCATCTGCCCGCCTCCCACGGTGGATGCTCCGGGGTTCAAACATATCTTCGGGAATACCCAGGAGCTTTCCCAAAAGCTCGCCCCCTTATACCGGGAATTCGCCCGGGAACAAGGCGCGGTGTTTCTGGACGCTGGTGAGCTGATTCAAAGCAGCCGGGCCGACGGGATTCACCTGGATCCTGAAGCCCACCGGAAACTCGCGGAAGCCCTGGTGGCCATCATTAGGGAAACCCTGAGGGGCGGCGGGATTGTTTAAAGCTCTCAAGGAAAAAGCCCAAGACCTATCCCAAAACATATCGGTGTTATGTATCGCCTATAAGCGCAAGGATGTTCCCTTCAGGGCCAAGGTGTTCATCGTAAGCGCGGTAGTGTATGGGCTTTCTCCTATAGACCTGATCCCCGATTTCATACCGGTGTTAGTTATCTGGCTGGTAATCGGCTTCATCGTTGTAAAACATATTCTGTTTCAATAGCTGGATTAGAACCGAGTATGGAGGGACAATACTCATCCTGGATTTAGTGAGAAGCGGCACGCGAGGAGAACGGATCGGGGAACTGGGCACGGTAGTGTTGAACCCCCTGGTCATGTTTCTCAAGCACGGCGCATAGCCAAGAAAGCCCTGGGAACAGCCGCCATAAAACGGCATTTGTTCTGGCGCTATTCCCTGGTCTATACTAAAGGAGACTAGACAACGTAAGCCTTAGTCTTTGCGCCCCGTACATTTGATAATATGATAGCCGAATTGGGTTTGTACCACGTCTCCCAGCGAACCCGGGGAAAGGCGCTTCACCGCAGCCTCAAAGGGGGCCACCATTTTTCCGGGCCCAAACCAACCCAGGTCTCCCCCGGAAGATTTAGACGGACAGGTGGAGTATTCCCGTGCCAGGGATTCAAAAGAGCCGCCCTGTTTAATCTGCCTCAAAATATCCGTTGCTAGCCCCTTATCCTTAACCAAAATATGACTTGCTCGCCATTCCATCTTTGCTAGTCCCCTTCCTTGATGATTTCTATCTTAATGCCGTCGTGTTGATCCGGTTCATCCTTGGGAGGAATGCTTACCCGGAGAATGCCGTTTTTATAGACCGCTTTCACCTTTTCCTGGGCGTATTTATCCAAGGGAACGTAATACTTTTGTTTCTCTATGTCCTTGAGCTTGAGTCGACGTTTGAAATAGCGGACTGTATCCTCTGGGGCTTCCAGAGCTTCGGAATAGCTTTCCCCGATTTTGGCCGAAAACACCATATAGTCCCCCTGAAATGAGAGATTGATGTCCTTTTCATCAAATCCCGCCAGGGCGAACTCAAAGATCATGCTCCTATCTGCGGTCATATAGACATTCATCGGGGGATAGGAATAGTTGGGATAATAATCGATATTTTCGTCAAAAGGACTTTTGGATCCATAAGGCGTATCGTAGCGGTTAAAGTTACGGTGCAGTTCATCGCTGAAATTTTGAGCGGCCTCAAAAATCTCGTCAAATATGGTACCCATATCAATGTACCCTCTACCTTTCATGCTAGGCTCCTTTGCGCCCTTGCGGCGCCGCCGGCCATAAGGCCCGGTTAAATTGACCCTCTTAAAAGCGGTCATAGGGGTGGAGGAATAAAATCCTTACCTTTGAAATATAAAGGTATCCGCCTATTCAAGGCAATAGGGAATCGCTGATTGTACAATCTCAGGCTGTGCACCCGCTATCCTTACGACCCTAAGAGCCGTTTCCGCAGGATGTTTTTTACGGATCCGGTAGGTAAAATAGGCCGTCACGAAAAAAAACAGGGTTCCCCCCAAAAAACGGGCCCCCTCGCCTGGAACAGCCCATCCCGTAAGGAGCGTCCCCGCAAGAAACCCCAAGACCGGCGGTAGCGTCGCTCCTAGGGTCTGCCTCAGAAGGACCCCTTTAAGGGTTTCGATGTGTACGATCTGGCCGACCGCCAAGGGTAGGCCCAAAGGATTGTCCGCTTCAAGGAGTCGCTCCGTCGCCTTGGTACATTCCTTTTGCATACAGCCAAAGCAGGCGGTTCCCAGGCGTATAATAACCCCCGTTTCCACCAGGGCATGAACCCGGCCAATCACGGGTTACCTTCCTCGCCGCCCATAACCGGAACCCTATGGCGGATCCGTTCTATAGAGCGGGCCCGGCCCGCCTCATCCAACTCGATCAACACCCCCTGCAGTTCCGGTTTGTCCAGAGCCTCTTTGGTCCATTCAGGAATCCCTGTAAGATATTCCTGAATCCGCTTTTCCTTATTGACCCCCCCGACGGATTCCACGCTTCCGGTACGGCCCGCATCGGTAATCACCGCCGTGCCCCCCGGCAGGATCCGCTCGTCTGCGGTCTGCACCCGGTTATGGGAACCAATCACTGCGGAACACGACCCTGCGGCCAAGGCAAAGAGCGTCCCTTTT
>JAITJK010000104.1 GCA_031278935.1 Spirochaetaceae bacterium
CACCAACACCACACACACCCCCAACACCCCCCCCCCCCCCCCCCCCCCGCCCCGCCCCCCCCCCCCCCCAACCACACAGAACGTATCACTAGCTCTTACCACTGCTCTACTGCCTTTTCCGCCCTGAAAAACCAGACGGATTTGTTGTCAAGATGACAGCGAATATAAACCCGCGCCCATCTTGTATTGTAATAAACTTATAGCGCATACCGATTTTTTTGTCAAGCCTCTTAACGCACTTTTTTAATTTTTTTCTAAGTCCTTTTTCCGTACAAGCCTATTGCCCAAAGATACGCCGGGCAGTATGCTAAGACCCTATGATCGATTTTGTTCACCTCCATGTCCATACCGACTTTTCCTTGCTGGACGGCGCGGCTTCCGCGGAAAGCCTGGCCGCCAAAGCCGCCGCCTTAGGCATGAAACACCTGGCTATCACCGACCACGGTAACCTCTTCGGAATACTGAAATTCCGGGACGCTTGCGAAAAAGCCGGGATCCGGCCTATCATCGGAAGCGAATTCTACATGGCCCCGGGGTCCCGGTTCAAGAAATCCGGCTCCGAATACGGTAATAAGTATTATCACCTGGTACTCTTGGCCAAAAACGCCGAGGGCTACAAGACCTTGATAAAGCTTTCCTCCTATTCATACACCGAAGGCTTCTATTATAAGCCCCGGATCGACGCGGAGCTCCTTACGCAGTATCACGGGGGGCTTATCGGCCTTTCGGCTTGCGTGGCCGGGGAGATTCCCAGCCTCCTCCTTGAGGGGAAGCGTGAGGCCGCAGAAGAGAGAGCCCGGTGGTTCCGGGACCTTTTAGGGGAAGGGAACTTCTATCTCGAACTACAGGATCATAGACTCCCCATCCAACAGAAGGTGAACCCCGCTATTATTGAGCTGTCCCGGTGTACGGGCATCCCCTTGGTGGTTACCAACGATATACACTATCTGGAACGGGAAGACGCCCAGGCCCAAGACATCCTCCTTTGCATCTCCACCCAAAAGAAAAAGAGCGATGAAAAGCGGATGCGCTTTGACACAGATGAGTTCTATTTCAAGACCGCGGAAGAAATGGCGGCCCTCTTCCCGGAATACCCCGAAGCAATGGCCAATACGGTACGGATCGCCGAGCAATGCCAGACCGAGATCCCCAGCCCCGGGCCGCTGCTCCCGGATTTCGCCATCCCCCCGGGCTTTTCCGACGCCAACGCGTACCTACGCCACCTCACCCAGGAGGGCCTGGCCGTCCGCTATCCCGGCAGGCGCGAGGAGGTACAAGAGCGGGCGCAGTATGAGCTGGATATTATCATCAAGATGGGGTTCACCGGCTACTTTCTCATTGTGGCGGACTTCATCAACTGGGCCAAGGAACAGGACATTCCCGTAGGTCCGGGCCGGGGCTCCGGCGCGGGGTCTATCGTGGCCTACGCCCTGCGGATTACCGACATCGAGCCTTTGAAGTACAACCTCCTCTTCGAGCGTTTTCTGAACCCGGAGCGCGTCTCCATGCCGGACTTTGACGTGGACTTCTGCAATCAACGGCGGGAAGAAGTCATCGCCTATGTTACGCAGAAGTACGGCCAGGAGCGGGTGGGGCAGATCATCACTTTCGGGACCCTCAAGGCCAAGGCGGTGCTGAAGGACGTGGCCCGGGCTTTGGGTTTCGGCCTAGAAGAGTCCAACCGGATTACCAAGCTCATCCCGGAAGACCCCAAGATGACCCTGCAAAAGGCCCTGGAGGAGGAGCCGAAACTCCGGGAACTTGCCCAAGACCCCTCGTATCAGGAACTTTTTGCGGTGGCAAAGAAACTTGAAGGCAAAAACCGGCATAGCAGTATCCACGCTGCGGGGATCGTCATCGGCAAGACGGACCTCACCGACTATGTGCCCCTCTATTGGGACCCCAAAACCAAGGCCGTGGCCAGCCAGTACACCATGGACCTCATCGAGAATCAGGGCCTGGTAAAAATGGATTTCCTGGGTCTTAAGACCCTGGACCTCATCAAGAATACCCTGGACCTGGTCCGCCGCCGGGGCGGAACCTATGCGGCCTTTAGCATGGACGCCATTTCCGAGACCGACGAGGCCACCTACCGGATGCTGGGGGAGGGAAAAAGCTCGGGGGTCTTTCAGTTTGAATCTCCGGGGATGCAGAAGATCCTCAAACAAGCCCAGCCCAATAAGATCGAAGACCTTATCGCCTTGAATGCCCTCTACCGGCCCGGGCCCATGGATTATATCCCGCAATTCATCGAGTCCAAATGGGGGCGCAAGCCCATTGAGTACCCGGACCCGTGCCTTGAGGACATCCTCAAGGAAACTTACGGGGTGATTGTATACCAGGAACAGGTTATGCAGGTGGCCCAGCGCATCGCCGGCTACTCCCTAGGGCAGGCGGACATCCTGCGCCGCGCCATGGGGAAGAAGAAAAAAGAGGTGATGGTCAAGGAAAAGGAAAAGTTCATTGCCGGGGCCAAGGCCAGGGGATTTAAGGAAAAAGACGCAGACCGGATCTTTGAGATTTTGATTCCCTTTGCGGGGTATGGGTTTAATAAGAGCCACGCTGCGGCCTATTCAGTGGTGGCCTATCACACCGCCTACCTCAAAGCGAACTTTCCCGAAGAATTTATGGCCGCGAACCTCACCAACGAGATAAGCCACCCGGACAAGCTACCTATCTACATTGAAGAAGCCCGGAAAATGGGCATCAACATCGATCCTCCGGACATTAACCGCTCGGAAGGGTACTTTACCGTGGTCCAGGGCCGAATAGTTTATGGGCTTTTGGGCATTAAGGGTCTGGGAGACGGGCCGGCGGAAGAAATCGTAGCCAGCAGGAAAAGCGCGCCCTATCGTACCTTCATGGATTTCCTCGACCGGGTGAACATTAAGACCGTGGGCAAGAAGGTCATTGAACTGCTTATCCAGGCTGGGGCCTTTGACTGCTTCAGGATACCCCGGGCCACTTTGGCGGAGAACCTGGAGCGGGCCATAGAATATGCCCAGGCTAAGAAGGACGACAAGCAATTCGGCCAGGTGAGCCTCTTTGAGGAGACCGGGGAAAAGGAGTACCCGGATTTCACCTTTACCGAAGCGCCCGAATGGGACCGCATGGAAAAGCTCAATATTGAAAAAGAGCTCATGGGCTTTTATTTCTCTGGTCATCCCATGGATGATTATAAAAGCCTCTGGGAACAGCACGCCAACTTGGACCTAAGCGACCTGGACCGGGCTGCGGAGGGAACTTATACGCTGGTGGGGATCCTCAAGGCCCTTAAGCCCTATACTACGAAAAAAGGCGAGCCCATGGCCTTTGGGAGCCTCACGGATTATAAGGGAGAGATCGAGCTCACCTTGTTCCCCAAAGTATGGAAGGAGGGGGCGGATACCCTCCAGGTGGATCAGGTGGCGGCCTTCAAGGGTACGCTAGACCGGGCCAAGGACCGGGAGCGGCCGAGTTTTCTCGTGGACACCCTTTTGGATCTGGAAAAACTGAAGACCACCGCCCCGGAAACTCCCCGACCAGGCCGCAAGGCCCCTCGAAAAGCTGCGGCGCGGCCCCTCGCTCCCTCTGCGCCGTCTTTCCATAGGGTACATATCCGCTTGGACGCCCAAGCGGCGGAGCAGGAAGAGACGCTGTACCCCTTGCGGGAAGTGCTTTTGGACCGGCCTGGCGCCTGTTCGGTGTTTATCCATGTCCCCCTTTCTGCGGGGGAAACGGTAATCCGCACCGCCTCAAGTCTCAGCGTGGCCCAGGATAGCGCGGCCCTTGACGTGCTGGGTCGATGCGCGGGAGTTGAACGGGTGTGGTGTGAATAGCCGGCCCTTGTATGGGAAGTAAAAAGTGGGTAGGCTATACGCACTTAGGGGTCGGACCTCAGCGGCGAGACCCCTGCGATACGGGGTATGATCCTAACCGTTTTTATCCCTACGGCTAGGACCGTAGCCTTACGGAGGCGCCACGATGCGGCAACGAATTCTTTTTTTGTTCCCGGCTTTGGTCATACTGGGGTTGGGATCCTGTTCTATCAATCGCATGGCTATACAAGGGGTTTCCAACGCCCTCACCGGGGAAGGGAACAGCGCGGTGTTTACCGGAGACGAAGACCCGGAACTGGTGGCCGCAGCCTTGCCCTTTGCGATCAAGATGTACGAATCCCTGTTGGCGGCCAATCCCCGACATGAAGGGCTTGCGCTCACCACGGGTTCCCTTTTTGTCATGTATGCCAACGCCTTTGTCCAGGGGCCGGCGCAACGCCTGCCGCGGGGGGCCTTTGGCGAGCGGGACGCCCAGTATGCCCGGGCGAAAAAGCTGTATCTCCGGGGCGCGGCCTTGCTTATGGCGGGCTTAGAGGCCAAGTATCCCGGCTTCAGTACCGCGGGGGAGCGCCGGGAGGCGTATTTGGCTAAGATGAAGCGAGGGGACGTGCCGTTCTTGTACTGGACCGCCGCGGGGGTTCTTTCGGCCTATTCCCTCACCCCCTTAGATCTGGACCTGGGGCATAGGGTGCCGGAACTCTTGGCCTATATTGACCGGGCTTACGCTTTAGACCCGGACTTTAACCGAGGGGCTTTGGACGAGTTCTATCTTTTGTTCTACGCCTCCATGCCCGAGGGGCTGGGGGGGGATAAATCCTTAGCTACGGTCTATTTTGAGCGGGCCTTAGAAAAATCTCAGGGCAAATCCCCGGGGCCCTATATCGCCTACGCGGAAGCGGTGTGCATTCCCGCCCAAGATTACGCGACTTTTAAGGCCTATCTCGAAACCGCCCTGGCTTTGGATCCCGACGCGGACCCCGCGAACCGACTAGTTACCATCCTCTCCCAGCGTAAAGCCCGGTATCTTCTGGACCAGGGGGAGACCTTTTTCTTGGACGCGGAAACCGATGCCTTCTGGGATGAAGCTGAGGATGAGCTATAGTTAAGGAATCATACTTGTTAAGGAGGATATTACTAATGAAGGAAAAAAATATTCCACGCATCGAGAGGAGTTTCTGGGAGCGAAGGTGTAGGGGAGGGCTTTTTGCGGTGCTGTTCCTTTTGGCGGCTCCTGGCGCTCTTTTTGCCCAACGGACTATTACCCTCAAGCTGGCCTCCATGGCCCCGGAGAACACTCCCTGGGGCGCGGCCTTGAACCGGATAGCCGCAGAATGGTCCGCCATAAGCAAGGGGGAAGTGGAACTGCGGGTCTACCACAACGGCGTGGCTGGAGGCGAGGCGGACGTGCTGCGTAAGCTCAAGCTCAACCAGATTCAGGGGGTGGTCCTCACCTCTGCGGGGTTAAACCTCATTGATCCCCAGATTATGACCCTGAGTACCCCTTTTCTCATCCGCAACGACGCGGAGCTGGACCGGGTGCTTCGGGACTTACAACCCCTGCTGGAGGAAAATATCAACAAACAAGGGTTTTTTACCTTAGCCTGGGCAAAATCTGGGTGGGTAAAAATCTTCTCCCGCCGGGAAGTCTTCGTGCCCCAGGACTTAAAACGGCAAAAACTGGGCTTGAGTCCTGAAACTCCGGAACTAGGCCAGGCCTTTAAGGTCATGGGCTATCAAATGGTGCCCACCATGCTCCAGGATACCTTAAGTGCCCTCAATAGCGGGATGATCGACGCGGTCTGCCAAAGTCCAGCCCTAGTGGGAGGGATGCAGGTTTTCGGGATCGCCAAACACATGGCCTCTATCAACATCGCCCCCTTTATGGGGAGCATCGTCTTAAATAAGCGGGCCTGGGACCGGGTGCCTGAGGCTTATAAACCCCGAATCGCTGCGGCATCTCGGCGGATTGCCAACGAGATGGGGGCTTCCATCACCCAGATGGAGGCGGAGGTCATCAGAACCATGACGGGCTTAGGGCTCAAGGTGAACCAGTTGAGTCCAGACCAGGAACAGGCCTGGTACACTGATGTGGAAGGGGCCATGCCCAACCTTTTGGAGTCCACCTTTAATCGAGAACTGTACCAGAAGATCACCAGTATCCTCCAGCAGTATCGAAGCGGGCGTTGACCTCTATGGATAGAGAACGTAGCCCTGCCAGGGGCTTTCCGGGGAGCGTCCTGCGGGGATTGGGGGGACTGGAACAAGGGCTAGGCTACGCCGCCTTGGTGGTACTAGCCTTGCTTCCCGTGGCGGACGCGGTGGCCCGGTTTTTGAAGACCGGGATTCCCAGTTCTACGGATTTTTTGGTCCACTGCCTTTTGGTGGTGGGCCTTATATCGGGGATGCTGGCCACGAAAACCAACGAGCATCTTTCCATAGGCCTGGTGGACAACTTCGGTAATCCCCGGATGAAGCGGCTGGTGGCCCTGGGGCATAAGCTCTTATCCGCCTATATCCTCATCCAGGTAGCCCTCTGCGGCGGTTCTTTTGTCTTAATCGGTCTTTCGCCCTGGTACATGATAGGCTTCATCCCGAACCAAGTCTTTGGTGCGATCATTCCCATCGGCTACGGGGTGATGGCGGTGCGCTTTGCCCTGAGCGCCCCGGTCCGGGGCAAAGCGCGGATCCTACCGGTATTGGCGCTGCTTTTGGGCGCCCTCTGGTCCTGGCCCATGATCGCGAAGATCCTCTGGGGCTTTGACACGCCTCCCGCCCTGTATCCCCTCATGGACCTTTGGTATACCCTGGGGTATTACCTGAAAATCCCTGCGGTGCTCTTTCTCTTGGCTGCGGCCCTGGCGGGGACCCCGCTTTTCGTGGTCATGGGAGGCCTCGCCCTCATCCTCCTCCAGGCCGCGGGGGGTGAGGTGGACGTGGTAGCCAACCAGATTTACACCACCCTCACCAAGGACAGTTTCATCGCTATCCCCCTCTTTACCCTGGTGGGCTTCTTCTTGTCCGAGAGCAAAGCCGGGGAACGCTTGGTGCAGACCTTTCAGAGCCTTTTTTCCTGGCTACCCGGGGGCATGATCATTGCAACGGTGTGTATCTGCGCCTTTTTCGCCTCCTTCACCGGGGCATCGGGGGTTACGATTCTGGCCCTGGGGGGAATTCTTCACGCAGTTTTAACCAAATACGGCCATTCCGAAGGCTTTTCCATGGGCCTTTTAACGTCCGTAGGAAGCATCGGCCTGCTCTTCCCCCCCAGCATCCCCATCATTCTGGTAGGGACCGCCACCATGACCAATGTGGTCCAGGTATTTCTGGGGGGCATCATTCCCGGCTTGATTCTGGTGTTGGGGGTGATTATTTTCGGCATCGGCGCTTCGGTGAAAACCAAAATCCCCCGGGAGCCTTTCAACGTGTCTGCGGCTTTGGCGGGCTTACGGGCCTCTTTTTTTGAAATCCTGCTTCCGGTGATCCTTATGGGAGGATATTTTTCTGGGCTTTTGTCACTCATTGAAATCGGCGGTGTGGCGGTGTTGTATATCTTCATCGTGGAAGTGCTTATTCACCGGGACATACCCTTTCGGGACTTGGCTCGGGTGGCCGCCAAAGCCATACCTATCATCGGCGGAGTGCTGTCGATTCTGGCTTTGGCCCAAGCCCTGTCTTATTACATCGTGGACACCCAGGCTCCAGAAGCCCTGGTCCGCTGGATGCAGCGGGCCATTACCTCCAAGTACGTGTTTCTGTTGTTTCTGAACCTCAGTTTGTTGCTGGTGGGCTGTTTGATGGATATTTTCTCGGCTATTCTCATCGTGTTACCCCTTATTATACCCCTGGGCACGGCTTATGGAATTGATCCCATACATTTAGGGATTATTTTCATTACGAACCTGGAAGTGGGTTTTCTCACTCCTCCCGTGGGGATGAATCTGTTTCTTGCGGCCTACCGATTCGACAAGCCCTTCGTGGCGATCTGCCGGCACGTGTTTCCCTTCCTGCTTATCCAATTCACCGTGGTGCTTTTGGTTACCTATATCCCCTGGTTCTCCACCTTCCTCCCCAGCATCATTTCCTTCATGCCCTAGCCACCACCTGCCGTGGAGGCGTATAAGGGGGCTGCGGGGTAAGGGAGCAGGGCTTACGTCCCTTCGTTCCCCCCCCCTGCTAGGGGGGGCTATGTTCCTATAGGGTACGTCGCATAGGAGAATGGTCTGACCCTAGAGGGTTTTAAATCCCTAAACACCGAAGATTACTTCCCCTCGCTCTCATAGGAAGTCCTGCTTAATCCCCTTGGATCCCAGAGTTTACTCTCAATGGCAGGCATCTCATTACCCGTTTTCCGACCCTTTTTGCAGTTCCAGGGGATTTAGCCATAAGGGAATCCAAAGAATACGTATTCATCTCAACTACCTGAATCTAATGGTCAAAGACATAGGGTTCAATGGTGAAAATTCCAAAAAATTGTCTAGTGTTTTTGGTTTATTATGGAGATTTTGTATTTTTTGTTGAT
>JAITJK010000255.1 GCA_031278935.1 Spirochaetaceae bacterium
GGAACACGGCAACTTCCTTTTAGATATACGCTTTAAAAGTCCCGTGGATCCCGCAGCCTTGGAAACCGAACTGAACCGGATCCCCGGAGTAGTGGAAAACGGTTTTTTTACCCGGATGCGCCCGACGGTGCTTATCGGTCGCCCGGACGGCTCCTTGGACATCCGTTCCTAGGAATCCCCCTTGAAGCAGTGCGGAATAGGACTGTCCATTGGTCTGGCAAAAGCGTATACTAGAGGGACGTAAACGCTGGATTATGTACCATAAAAATAAGGAAGAAACCATGATCTTTAACCCTGAATGCGAAGCCATGGATCAGGAGGCCCGAAGGAACGTGCAGTTTGCCCGGCTCAAAAACCTGGTGGAAAAACTGTATGCTCAAGTTCCCTTTTACCGGACCAAATTCAAGGACATGGACGTAACGCCCCAAGACCTCCGTTCCCTGGAGGACCTGGCCGCCCTCCCCTTTACCATTAAATCGGACCTGCGGGATACCTATCCGTACGGTCTTTTGGCCGCTCCCCATGCGGAAATCCAGGAAATCCATATGTCCTCCGGGACCACCGGGGTTCCCGTGGTGGACGCCTACACGCAAAAAGACCTGGATATCTGGGGGGAGGCCATGGCTCGTACCCTGGCTGGAGCCGGGGGAACCCGGCATGACACCGTGCAGAACGCCTATGGCTACGGCCTTTTTACCGGGGGCCTGGGCGTCCATTACGGGGCTAAAACGCTGGGGGCTAACATTATCCCTATGTCTTCGGGGAATACCCAGCGGCAGCTCATGGTGATGCAGTCCTTTGGGTCCACCCTTTTGACCTGCACCCCCTCGTACGCCCTATTTATCGCTGAAGAAGCGGCGGAAGCGGGGATAGACCTGCACCAACTGCCCATCAGTAAGGGCTGTTTCGGGGCCGAGCCCTGGAGCGAAAATATGCGGCGGGAGATTGAAAGTCGCTACGCCATGAAGGCCTATGATATTTACGGCTTGACCGAAATCATCGGCCCGGGAGTGGCCTTTGAATGCGAGGCCCAGGACGGCTTGCACGTGAACGAGGACCTGTTTTACCCTGAAATCATCGATCCCCTCACGGGGAAGTTGTTGCCCGACGGTGAGAAAGGGGAATTGGTCTTTACCACCTTGACCAAGGAAGGTACGCCCTTACTCCGCTACCGGACCCGAGACATTACCTACCTGCGCCGGGAGCGGTGCGCCTGCGGGCGGACCACGGTGAAGATGCATCGCCTCTTTGGCCGCACCGACGATATGCTCATCATTCGGGGGGTCAACGTCTTCCCCAGTCAAATCGAGCAGGCCCTTATTGAAATCGAGGGTACCGACCCCCACTACCTTATCGTCATTACCCGTGGGCCTTCCCACCTGGACGAGGTAGAGCTCCAGGTAGAGGTGAAGCAGGATTTTTTCAGCGATGAAACCAAAAACCTGGAGGGTCTACGGGCCAAGATCGAGGGGGCGATGAAATCCAAGCTCATGATTGCAGTGAAGGTCAAATTGGTGGAGCCCAAAACCATCGAGCGGTCTATGGGTAAATCCCAGCGGGTGCTGGATAAGCGGGAGTTATGAAAAGATCCCCTCTCGGAGGGGGGAGGGTATGGGGATTATGGAAGGAGTAGCTATGCAATTAAAGCAAATATCGGTATTTTTGGAGAATAATGCGGGCCGTTTGGGCGAAGTTACTGCGGTCCTTGCCAAGGCGCAGGTGAATATACGGGCCATAAGCATTGCGGACACCGCAGATTTCGGCATTTTGCGGCTCATTGTAGATAACACGCCTGCGGCTATTGAAGCTCTGCGTTCCGGGGGCTTCACCATCCGGGAAACTGATGTGGCTGCGGTAGAAATCCAGGACAGTCCGGGGAGCCTTGCGAAGGTAATGGAACTCTTTCAACAAGCCAAGGTAAACATCGAATACCTGTACGCCTCCTTAACCGGGAAGGCTGGGAAAGCGGTAGTTATCTTTAAACTTGAGGACCATGAGAAGGGATTACGTATGGTGAAAGAGCACGGCCTTTCCACGGTGGAATTATTTTAGTTTTGAAGCGGGCCCGAAGAAGCCGGGTATATCAAGAACCAAGAGAAAAGTGAGGTAGTATGAAAATAGTAATGGCCACGTCTGAGGCCGTCCCTTTTGCGAAAACCGGAGGACTGGCCGATGCGGTTTCCGCCTTGTCCATTGCCCTGGCCCAGGAAGGGCATGAGATTCGTATCATTATGCCCCGGTATTACAGTATTGACCGCAGTACCCTGCAACACCTGGAAGGGGCTATGGGGGTGCACTTGGGGGGACGGGAAGAGTGGAGCGCCGTGTACACGACGAACCTACCCGGAGCGCCGGCCAAAAACCCGGTGCCGGTGTATTTCATCGATCACGAACAATTTTTTGGCCGGGACGGTATTTACGGCGTCCCTTCTGAGCCGGATTTTTTCGACAATCCCCGGCGTTTTACCTTTCTCGCTCGGTCGGTGTTTCAGCTCTGCCGAAAACTCGGCTGGTACCCCGATGTAGTCCACGCCCATGATTGGCCCGTGGCCCTAGCGCCGGTATTCCTCAAGTACGGGGAGCGCTCAGGGGGCCTCGCCAACACGGTCTCGGTCTTGACCATCCACAATCTGGGCTACCAGGGCATTTATCATAAGGACAACTACTATTATACCAATCTGGACTGGAACGTGTTTTACGAGGCCGGGTTTGATGACTGGAATATGATGAATTTCCTTAAAGCGGGGATCAGCACTGCGGATAAGCTCAACACGGTATCGCCCAATTACGCTGCGGAAACCCAGACCCAGGCCCACGGCTTCCGTTTAGACGGCGTACTTCGGTACCGGACCGCAGATTATCAGGGGATCCTCAACGGTATTGACACCAAGGTCTGGAACCCAAAAACCGACCCCTATATCCCCGAACCCTACGGTGTGAAAGATATGGCGGGGAAGCTCAAGGCCAAAGAAGCCCTCCAGAGGGAATTTAAGCTCCCGCTGGACCCGGAGGTGCCTATTGTGGGCATGGTAACCCGGTTGACCGAACAAAAAGGGGTGAGCGAACTTTTTGGCCCGGCCTACGGTTCCGCTTGGTCCATTTGTCAGGATATGAAGCTCCAGATGGTCCTTCTGGGATCCGGCGACCCCTGGTGTGAGAACGAAATAAAGAATCTGTCCCACCGGCTCTCCAATTTCAAGGCCCATATCGGCTACTCCGAAGCGACAAGCCACCTCATCGAGGCGGGGAGCGATTTCTTCCTCATGCCCAGCCGTTATGAACCCTGCGGTCTCAACCAGATGTATTCCCTGGCCTACGGAACTTTGCCTATAGTCCGCAACACCGGGGGCCTCGCGGATACGGTGGAGAACTTTACCCAGGAGACGGGAAAGGGCACGGGCTTTATGTTCAACGATCTCACCCCTCAGGCCATATACAACACCGTAGGCTGGGCTGTGTGGGCCTACTACAACTGCCGCTCTCAGGTGGAAGCTATGCGTATCGCCGGGATGAAACAAAACTTTTCCTGGAAAAAATCCGCTCAACAGTACAGCGCCCTGTATGAGGCGGCCCTAGCCAATCTAGCGAAGACTACGGACTAGAAAGCCCAAGATAAAAAAAGACCCGCCTGGTGGCGGGTCTTGTCGTTTTAGGATGAGAGAGGAGTTGGGGATATTAAAGGAGCACGGCCTCTTTTCCGGCCTTCCATAGGGCATAGAGTTTCTGCGTGGGACTAAAGTCCGAAAGGCACACAAAAGAAAGACACATCATGAGGTCGCTATAAAAGTCGCCGTACTTCCGCCACACCCGATCATACCCAGCGGGGCGCAAAGGCCGGCCCTGGACACCACGGTACTCCATGCTTACATACTCCTGTTCCACAAGGTATTCAAAGAAGCGGGTAATCTCTACAATCTTGGTCTTTTTGCGTTCACATCCCTCCCGGAACACGGCGCGAGAACTGCGCTGTTCTGCGGGCCGGGGATCGTAGACATACATGATGGGGTGGTTGGCGGACAGAAAATAGAAGGTGAAGGGCATATCAGGGGAGAAAGCGCCGGTAAAAGCGCGGAAGTATGGGGCAATCTTGCTACCCCAGGGCCGCTGTTCATGGGCCGCGATGAGGTGATGGACAATTTCTTTTTGGGTGGAAGTTAAGGGGAGCATAGGTATCGGGTAAG
>JAITJK010000273.1 GCA_031278935.1 Spirochaetaceae bacterium
ACGCCGGAAGATGATTGATTTCTATATCGGTTTGGTTAAAGGGGTGGGGAAATTCTACAAAACCCCCTTACAGGTTAAGAAGTTGTCAGAAGAATATGTGGAGATACGGTTTGGCTAAAGGCGCTTGAGTACCTGCCCTGACGCGGCGCCGCAAAAACGGTCATGGTCATTGGCCACGACGCCGTTCACCAGAACGTAACTAAAGCCCGTACCCAGGCCCTGGGGCGTGAGGTAGCTCGCATGGTTTTCGACCCGCTCTAAATCAAAGATCACTAGGTCCGCGTCATACCCCTCGGCGATAAGGCCCTTCTTGGGGATGGACAAGACCGACGCAGGCCCCAGGCTTATCTTGTGGATCGCTTCGGGGAGGGAGATGATGCGCCGGTCCCGGACGTATTCCGCAAGGAGCTTGGGGAAGGTGCCGTATTGCCTCGGGTGCGGGATCCCTCCCGCGGGATAGACCGAATCGGAAATCACCGAACTGTAGGGGTAGCGCAAGATAGCCGCGATGTCCTCTTCACAGGCGATAAAATTCACCATTGCCACATCCCCATTTTCCTCGACAAGTAAATTAAAGGCTGCGTCTAAAGGCGCACATCCCCGGGCCTGGGCAATTTCGGTGATCCGCATCCCCTCACACCATCGGTTCTGTTCGGTATGGACCGCACTTACCATGATGTTTTCCCAGCCGATAAGGTCAATCTGATTCTCAAAGTCCTGGGAGGGTACGGAGAGGAGCCGCGCACACTCCCGCCTCGTAGCAGCGTCTTTAAGCCGGGCCGCAGCTTCGGCGAGACCCCCTTCAAGGTACTGTGGGGGCAGCACTTGGGCGAGCTGGCTTGCCCCGGCGGTCCAGGGGTACAGGTCCACTGTAAGCTTTAGGCCCCGGTCCCGAGCGCGCTCCAGCACCCCCGTAGCCTTCCTGAGCAGGTGGCCCCAGTTCTTGGCTCCCACACATTTGTAGTGGCTGATATGCAGGGGAACATCCAGGGCCTCAGCCAGGGTAATAAGCTCCTCCAGGGATTCTACCAGGAGATTGCCCTCTCCGCGGATATGGGCTACCAAGGGAATACCGGAACCCCGGATGGGCTCCAAGACATCGAGGAAGCCCTGGTGGTCATAGCAGGTTTCAGGCATATAGGCCAGGCCTAAGGACACGCCAAAGGCCCCCGCACTCAGGGCCTCTTCTAGGTACGCGCGGGCCTTCACTACCCCTTGAGGGGAGAGGGGCGTGCGGTCAAAGCCCTGTACGGCCATACGGATGGTACCGTTACCGATGAGCATCCCCACATTGATAGGCAGGGACCGCTGGGCCAGGAGCTCTAGGTAGTCTCCCAGGGTCTCGAAGTCCGCGTCTTCCGGGAGCGTTCCGATGATGGGCTTTAAGTACGCAGCGATGCGGGCGCGTTGCGGTGCGGGAAAGGGTGCGACGCTTAAGCCGCAGTTCCCGCTTATGGCGCTGGTAATACCCTGGCGTAGCTGCACCTCGCCGTAGCCGGGACTGAATACCGCCGCGTCCTCATGGCGGTGTATGTCGATAAAGCCGGGGCATACGTATTCCATGGCTGCGTCAATGACGCGCCGCGCCGTAAGACCGCTGTCCCAGCGGGTAATGCAGGCGATCTTCCCCTGGTAAATGCCGATGTCCCCAGGATACGGGGATCCTCCCCGGCCATCCACAATCTGTCCGTGGGTAATAATACAATCGAGCATATCTCTACCTCCGTCTGGTTTCTCTTTTCTTGTTCAAACACACCCTTTTTCCCCAAGGAATCCCCGTCTTTCCCCTGGCCATCCCGCAAAAGACGCGGTTTTCCAGCCCCTTGCGTTCCTTGACAAGCCCTTAAACTGGGCTATACTTAACATCGTACCGGTTTAGGATACCCATGAGGGAAAAGCAAGGATCTTTTGCGGGGACTGCCCCAAAAAGACGCCCCGGTATCGAAGGAAAAGCGAGAAAAAGAGCAACCTATGGATATTTATGATGAATTAGGGGTAAAGCCGGTCATCAACGCCGCCGGAACCTACACCGTGTTAGGGGGGTCCCGGATGAGCGAGGAAACCCTTGAGGCCATGAACAGCGCGGCCCGGAATTTCGTGCCTATCCGGGAGTTTCAAAAGGCGGCCCACCAGGCCATAGCGAAACTCACCAAAAACGAAGCGGCTTATGTAAGTAACGGGGCCGCTGCAGGGCTGTACCTGGCCATCGCGGCCTGTATCGAACAGAAGTTGGGCAAGCCCTTTTATTATCTCACCCCAGAGGAGATCGCTTCCTGTAACGTCCTCTTGTTCAAGGCCCACCGCAACCCCTACGACCTGGTGATTGGCCACCTAGGGGCTAGGTACCGAGAGCTTTCCTTCCCTAACCGGATTTTTCCCCCCACCGAAGCGGACCTGGAATACGCCATTGACGAGGGTACTGCGGCGATTTATTTTGCCGCAAGCGGCTGGGTGGCGCCAGGGTTTTTACCCCTAGAGGAGCTTGTGCCTATTGCCCGGGCAAAAGGGGTACCAGTGCTGGTGGACGCCGCAGCCCAGTTGCCTCCGGTGGAGAATCTCTGGCGTTTTTCTGAGCTGGGCGCGGACCTTACCTTATTTAGCGGCGGCAAAGACTTGCGCGGCCCCCAAGCGAGCGGGCTTATGGTAGGCTGCAAGGCTCTGCTGGACCGGGTTACGGCCATCGGCTTTCCCCATTACGGCATTGGGCGGATGCTGAAGGTGAGCCGGGAGGAGATCGCGGGCCTCTATGCGGCGATAAAGCAATACCTGGCTATGGATCACGGCGCGCGGTACGACTGGTGCGAAGCCCAGATCGCGGCCTTGCGGGAAGCCCTGGACGGGAAGGGGGTTTTCACGGTACGCCGCAGTTTCCCCAACGAGGCGGGCCAGCCCATTGCCCGGGCCTTTTTGGAAATCGTCCATCCCCGGTACACCGCAGCCTCTGTACGGGACTTTTTGCTCAAAGGCAACCCGCCCATTTATGCCTACAGTGAAGACCTACCGGGTATTTTCATCAATCCCATGTCTCTAAAAGCCGGGGAAACGGACCTCATCATTAAGCGGCTTCAGAGACTTAAACCGGGCGGCGCTGATTAAGGGGAAGTCCCGCACCGTTGCCCTATTAAGGAGTATGTTATGGAACAAGAAAGAGCCAAACGCCTCCCCCAGGGGGCGTCTCAGCATCGTGGCGCCGGGCCGTACTCGCCGGTGTTGGAAGTTACCGCTTCCAAGCTGGTGGTTATTTCAGGCCAAGTGGCCATGGACGCGGAGGGAACCGTGGTGGGCGCGGATATTAAGAGCCAGACCCGGTATACCCTGGAGAACTGCCAGAAGCAGCTGGCCTACGCCCGCTGTACTTTGGAAGATGTGTTCAAGGTAAATATTTTTATGAGCAACCTGGACGAATGGGACGCCATGAACGAGGTATACACCGAGCTAGTCCCGGAGCCTCGGCCAGTCCGCACTGCGGTGGAAGCCAAGCTGCTTCCGGGCCTGCTGGTAGAAATCGAAATGTGGGCCGCTAAAAAGTAGTCCGCTCGTACTATGGAGAGAAGCCGTGTCTGAGAAAATCGCCGAGGATGGCTTTTTAGCCCTACTAAAGTCGAGATGATTGGCCTAAAACTGTTCAGGTAAATGGTGGTCGTAAGGTTTTAAGACCCAAGGTATAATCAAACCCGGGGTTTCCTCTCCAAGAGGAGCCCCGGGCTTTTTTTGATCTAGCGGCGGGTAATAATAATCCCGTGCAATACCAGCGGTTCCGTACCGGTGTTTCTGATGCTGTGGGAGGCCCCGTTGCCGGTAATCACCACGTCCCCCCGCCTAAGTTCCGTCTCCTTGCCGTCGTCATTGACTATCCCGGTCCCAGAGAGGATACAAAAGTATTCGGTTTCCTCATCGTGCCGGTGAAAACCAATGGACGCCCCTGGAGGCAGGCTCAGTTCCGCCAAAAGCCGGGTATGGGTTTGGGTACTTTCGTCTACCCAATGGGTGAGGGTAACGGTTCCCTCGCCCTCGCGCATACGCGCTTTGTGTTCTACCGCCATATCGGCGCGCCGTATAACCACACTCCCTCCCTAGCACTCCAAAAGCCGGTTCAGACGCTTCACAAAGTCCGCAGGATCCTTGAGCTTCATCCCTTCAACCAAGAGGGCCTGATCCAGCAAAACCCCCGCCACATCGGCAATGTGCTGTTCATCCTCGGTGTTTTTCAGGGCCGCCACAATGGGATGCTCGCCGTTCACCTCCAGAATGGGCTTAATCTCCGGCATTTCCGTCTGGCCCATAGCCCTGAGCATGGCCGCCATCTGGATCGATGGGTCATGTTCATCCGCCACAATACAGCAGGGCGAATCGTGTAGCCGCCGGGAGAGCTTTACCTCTTTAACTCGGTCGCCCAGAGCTTTTTTAAGCTTCTCAATGACCGGTTGGTTCTCCTTCTCCGCCTGTTTATCCCGCTTTTCCCCCAGTTCTTCATCCGCCCCGGCACGATTGACCGCCTTGAGTTCCCAATCCTTGTACTTATTGAGGCTAGGAATCACAATCTCGTCGATTTCATCGTCCATTATAAGGACTTCAATGCCCTTGGCCCGGTAGGCTTCCAGCAGGGGAGATGCCTTAAGGGTCTTCTCGTCCCCACCGGTGATGTAGTAGAGGTACTTTTGGTCCGCTTTCATGCGGGAAACGTAATCCGCAAAACTGGTCCACCCCTCAAGGGCGCTGCTTTTGAAACGCACCAACTCCTGCAGGGCCTCTCGGTTGGCGAAATCCTGGTACAGCCCTTCCTTGAGCGGCCGGTTAAACTGAGCAATAAAGGTCTCCCATTGCTCCTTCTGATTATCCGCCAAGGCCCTAAATTCCCCCAGGAGTTTTTTCACCGAGGCGTTTTTGATATTCAGTAGTATCTTGTTCTGCTGCAGGATCTCCCGGCTTACGTTCAGGGGCAAATCTTCGGAATCAATGACTCCCCGGACAAAGCGCAACCAGGTGGGCATGAGCTCCTTGTCATCATCGGTGATGAACACCCGCTTCACGTAGAGCTTAACCCCGGGCTTATAGTCCACGTTGTAGAGGTCGAAGGGTGCTTTTTTGGGGATGAAGAAAAGGGTGGTGTATTCCAGGGTTCCCTCAGCCTTGGTATGAACGTAACACAGGGGCTCCTCCGTGTCATGGCCGAATTGCTGGTAGAATTCCGTGTAATCCTTCTCAGTGAGTTCCGATTTTGCCCGCCGCCATAAGGCGGTGCCTGAGTTAATCCGATCGGTTTTGGTCTTTGAG
>JAITJK010000276.1 GCA_031278935.1 Spirochaetaceae bacterium
CTCCAGGACCGGCTGCGGCTTACCGTCCTGGGTCTCCAAGAGTCGGATGAATCCTGCGGCCATGCGTTCCGGGGTAAGGACCTTCTGCGCTTCCAAGGTGGTGAGGATGCTCCCGATGCTGGTGGTTCGCAGGTAATCCAGGACCACCTGGGTCAATTTTTCTCCGGCCTCGTTCCCGTACTGGTATACCGCAACCACTAGTTTGTCGATAATATGCCATTTTCGGGCGCTGTTTTGCATAAACAGGTCTTTGAAGACCATGAACATGCCCCCCAAGGGATTAGCAGCCAATTCCTCCTCAATACTACGGTTGACTATGGCTTCGATCTCCCCCTCACACTCCCGGATCAGGGCGACGATCTCCTCGATCAGTGGAGGCAGGCGCTCCCGGATGAAGGCGCGGATCCCGGCCTTCACGGTGGGACTGAGCAGATCCTCCAGAGTCAGGGTGATAGTCTTCGCTTCCGCAAGGAGGGCGCTCATCAAGGCGAGGAGCAAGGCCGAACCTTCCTTTGAGGCGCTTACGGCGATACACCGGCGGATAAGATCCGGAGCGAGGGTCTTTCGCACCTGGGCCGGGGAAACGAAATCTCCCAAGGTCATGGCCCCCAAAGCGGTTTGCAGGGCCTCCATAAGGCGATCCGGGTCCAGGGCCGTGAGGACCGCTTCAAAGGCGTGGTCCAGCGGTGCGTCGAACCGGGAAAAATCGGTTTGGCGGATCTGCTTCCCCAGATTGTCCCCAAGGCGCTTCAGGGTTTCTTCCCCTGCCATATCCACCGGTGTGAGGCGACTCAAAAACCCGTAGAGGCCCTGTCGAAGTTCCTCCGCAAAAAAGCCCTCCCCTTCAAGGGTTTTCAGAACCTTATGGGTCATATATTGGTATTGGGTTTCCGAGAGGATCCCCGTAAGGGGCTGCTGTGCCAGGAGTTGGTACACCTTTTCCCCAGGCGGCGCGACCTCCTGCATCTGGGCAAGCAGCCGACTCAGGCTCCGCTCGATATCTGGCAGTTCCTCCAGGCGCAGTTCTCCGGATCGACCGGGTAGGGTTTCCATGAGCAGGGTCTCTACCACGTTTTGCAGGGTCTGGGTAAAACCCGGGGAGTTCAGGGTCGCAGCAAGGGTGTGGGAATTCACCAGGTCCGCTTCTACCAAGGCGGACATATTTTCGATAAAGGCCTCGTACTGTTCCTCAATGACGCCGCCCCATCGTCCAAGAAACTTTTTGAAGAGCATACTCACCGCCAGGGCATTGGTAAGCCAGCCCACGGCCGCGCCGCCTATAAGGGCGATACTGATGTCTATTACGAACTGTTTCATATCCCCTTGCCATCAGCCCCGCACATGGGGGTCTGACCCTTATTCCTAACCTAGCGACCCCTCAATATGCCTCCAGGGCAGGTGGTGGCGTGAAGGATCATCACATCGCCGAGACCTATGGCCTTGGCGCCCCGGTCGCAGAGGCCCTTCACCACTTTGGGCGCACTACCCGCCGCAAGACCACCCCAAGTACGGACCCTGAGTACCCTAAAGCCCGCATCTATTAAAAGCCGGGAAAGGGTTTTAACGGAAAAAAGAAACAAGTGATCAAAAATGGCGGACCGCCACCGGTGCCGGAAAAGCCGGGCCTGAAATCCTTCGATATTAGGGGTGGTAACCAGAAAACGGCCCCCCGGACGGAGAATTCGGTACACCTCCCGGACGAAGCCACCGGGGTTGTTCAGATGCTCGATCACGTGAGAGGCCAGAACCACGTCAAAACCACCGTCCGGAAACCGGTTTTCCTCCAAAGGCAGGCCCCGGACATCCAGCTGCCGCACATCCCGGGCATAGCCTTGCGCGGGGGTGCAAATCTCTACCCCTGTGGTCTCCCAGCCCCGGTCCCGTAGCAGGGCGAGCAGGGCTCCGGTGGCGCAACCCACGTCCAGGAGCGCATGCCGCCCCTGGGCAAAAAACGCGCCCTCCAGGTCAAAAAAACCTGCATCCGAAAGGGCTAACTCCTGGAGCCCTAGGAAAGACGCTTCATTGGCCTGTTCATAAGCCAGGTAATCCGCACCGTAGGCGTCTTGATAACGCCGGGCCACCGCCGCAACTTCGGGCTGGGGATTCATCTGTACCAAACCGCAGGTCCTACAGCGCACATACCCAAAGCCTTCACAAGCAAAATGGAACCGAAACCCCGTCCCACCGCAGAGATTGCACGGGATAAGCCGGCTCAATTCATGCGTAACCGGTGTGGACCAGGTCTTAAAACTGGGGCGCATAAAGCGATACCGCAGGGCCTATTCCACCCACAGTCGGTACACCGCGCTCTGGGAATTCCCGGTTATATCCTGGGCCACGACTTCCAGGATCGCCTGACCCCGGGTAACCCAGACTTCCCCCACCTCGAAACTCGGAGCGCGACTGTAGACCTGCCGTACCGGGACAAGGCCGTTGCGATACACCATAAGAATCCCGTCCCGGGTCGAGTAGGTCTCAAAGGTGAGGACCCCGATTTCGCTGCCGTTCACCGTACAGAGGATCCGATGGGGAGCCAAGGCGTTCTCATTCGGCCCTAAGCGGGTATCCGCGGCACTTACGTAAATCCGGTAGCGGCCCTGGCTGATGCCGCCCGTGGGATCCAGGACGCGACCCTCGTCGTTCTGCAACGCCACCGCTTGAATCGTGGGAGACCGGGTGTCCAGCAGGGGGGTAATGATCATGGAAGGGTTTACCCAGCAACGTTCCTTGCGATCGAACAAGGAAAAATGAAAACCCTCCGCTTTGGACCAGCCGGAACGGCCCGCGGTCCCGAGAACCGCGCCTTTTTCCACCACCTCTCCGGAGGGCTCCTGCGGTGGGACGTCATCCAGGCGGCTATAGATGCTGATAAGGCCCTCCCCGTGATCCAGAGCGACCCAGGCCCCTAAGGGACTCGGCAGCCGAGACGCGGTATTGTCCCCATAGCGGCTGAAGATGAGTTCCCCCGCGTCCGCCGCGCGCACCGGCCCCGCCGCTTCAAAGGAAGCTCCCATAATGGGGAGGCCCCGGTCATTCATCCCGAAATTGGCGCTCACCCCCACGACCTCAGAGGGCCAGTCAATGCCATAGGCCCAGACCGGAAAGAAGACCAGGGCCGGTAGCATACGTTTCACCGCCCACAGGCCCCGCCGTACCATAGCGAACCTATCCATTACTGTTTCTCCAATTCGAAAGAGGCTAAGGTCATATTCCCTCCCACATAAATTTGCGAACCCTGGCGGCCCAGAAAGAAAGTTCGGCTGGTAAAGGGGGCTTCGATGATGAGGGTACCGGGAAACCGGACCGCCACCAGGCGTTTTTTCTGGGCTTCTTGGGCGGTGATCAGAAATAACCAATGCTCGCTGCCGCTTTCATCCAGGCGGATGATTTCTCCTTCCAGAGGCACCTTCAAACCGGTCCGAGAATGAATCTCGTAGATCCCCAGTCCCCCCTGGCGTTCAAAAGCCACTCGATTGTCGTTATCCACGAACTCCATGTACACAGGCCGCCTAAAGCCCTCTTCCAAAAATTCGTGATACACCACTTTGTATTCAATGTTCCCTGAGTCCCCGTAGCCTCCGTAACGTTCCAACAGCAAAAAGCGCTGGAGATCGATCCCAGAAATCACCGCTAGGCGCAAACCGTCTTGGGAGATAGCGCAGCCTTGGATCACCGAGATCCGGGATCCGCCCGGTTCAAAGAAGAAGACCCGCTGCCCTTGGTTGTCTAAGAGTTCCACCGTACCGTCCAATAATCCAGCGACGATGAACCCCGCAGCCGCGTCAATGGTAGTAAGGGTGGCGGCGAAATCATGGGTCCACTGAACGGCGCCTTCTGCATCCACCCCGGAAAGGGAGTTGAGCTCCGGGCTGACCAGGAATATCCGTTTATCCAGGAATACCGGATACCCTTGATCCTCAAGAATCTTGAGTATCGGCTGATCCAGGGCGTTGCGGACTTCGATTTCTTTAGGGGCTGGGTCGTATTCCGCCCAATTATCCACCGATATGGACAGTTCCCCTTTCTTGATCCGGTTTACCGTACACTTTCCATCGGGGGTAACATAGCCGAAGCGGTTCCCCAGCTGAAAGGGAAGCAATCGAGGCATATCCACCAGCGCTTCGTCGCCCTCGGACTCCGCGACGGGATAATTCGATTCTAGGGAAATAAACCATTTGGGACTTACAACGGCTTCCACCGGTACCGGCTGGGCGGCTACAAAGAAATACACCACAAAGCCCCCGGCGCCAAAAAGGATCCACTTTCTTGTTTTCTGCGTCACCGAAACTTCAACCTTATATAATATAACACCTTAAAACCTCATCCTAGGGATTCACCCAGGCTTCTGTCAACACCACCAACGGCGCCGCTACTTGCCACAAGCGTCAATGTTTTGCAGGAACACCAGGAGCATCTTCTGAATATCCTCCCGGCCCTTATCGGATTGGACAATCATGGCCGCCAGAGTCTCGTTTATCCGGTCGTACTCGGAAAAAGTGGAGTCCAGCACCTCCAGGTCCCGGTTCATAGTGTCCACAATACCCTGTTCGTCCCGGTGGACCAACACTAGCTGTTCTATCATAACCTTGCTCTGGGCCACTTCCTCCTTCATGCTGTCCATTTCCTCAGCCAGGGTGTTGATCTTCTTGATAAGGTCCTCGATGTTCCCAGAAATCGCCGCCACCGCATCTTTAGTGGTGATGGCGTGCTTGCGAATCTCCCCAGCCACCACCGCAAAACCCTTGCCTGCAGCTCCGGCCCGGGCAGCTTCAATAGAAGCGTTTAAGGCCAGGACGTTGGTGATTTCCGTGATATTGTGGATCACCGAGAGGTTGTCCCCTGCGTCTTGAGCAATGCCTTGCAGTTCGTCGGACAGGACAAAGGACTTACGAAACCCTTCGTCAATGACCTTATACCCCTGGTCGATGGTATTCACGCACTCCCGGCTATTTTTGAAAGAATCGATAAAGGAACGAGTACTGGTTTGGAAGGAGGTCTGGACCTGCTTCATCACCGAGGAAACCCGGATAAAGGTGTCGTTCAAATACCGCATGGTGGTATGCAAGAGCTCCACCCGGGAGGAAATTTCAAAGCCCAAGGCGGAGAGCTTGCTACTCAGATAGTGCAAAAGCCGCTTGGTTTTGTAGGTAAAAAAACCCGTTCCCGAAGTCCAGCTCTTATCCGCCAGCTTCGGGCCCTGGTTTGGTATGACGCTCATCTAGGGCCTCCCGAAAAAGATTGTGGTTAAGGTCTGGTTATGATGGGTAAATAATTCTTCCCCATAACAGGTAAAGCCGATGAAGTCAAGACTTTTAAAGATACCGTTGAACTCTTCGACTTTGTGCAGGGCCTTGAGCTCCATATGCCGGAACACGCAGTTAAAGAAAAGCGCCCCCTGTACTGCGGGCAGATGGTCCTGGGCGTCCTGTAGGGCCTTACGGGAATTGGCTATAATGTCCCCGCCGTTTAAGAGATACAAAGTGGTACCCGCTTCGATATAGCAAAAAAACCGCAGGCCCTTACCGTCCACCACACCGTGGATACTACGGCAGTAGCACCGGTTGCCCGAAACCACCCCCAGGGGATTTCGGGCGAAGATGCTGGTTTCCAGTTGGTCGATCCGGCCTACATTGACCAGCTTGGCATAAAAGGGCGCCGCAGGCTCCCCGTTGATTTCCCAGACAATCCGCTGAGGGGCGTCCACCCTGGTCGCTTCAATGCACTTGGTTCCCGGGGTAAAATGCACATAGTGGTTGTAATAAAAAGGTATTCTCATCTTCATAATCAACAGCACCAGGCCGTCAGAAGAAATTTTTTCATCCATACTGATCAGGGTTTTGACAAAGGTCATCTCTTCCCCTGCAGCTCCCCCCACAAAGGGCAGGTTCATCCGAGGGTCCAGGCTCAATTCCTGCATAATCACTTCTCCCCGGCACAGACCGTCCAACAGCACGATCCCCAAGTAGTCGTCGGGGTTGATGTTCCGGTAGCCGAGCTTTTGCTTCAAGGACTCTATGGCCGTTCGGGTACACTTCACTGGGGCTGCTTTCACCCCTTCCTCATAGGCCACAAAGGTCTCTTCCACTTCCTCCGCTCCCAAGGACATGGCTATGATACCCTTGTCCACCACCCCGGTGGCACACCAGCCTCCGTACATAGAGGCCCCGATACACACCGCCCGAGGAAAGGCTCGCTTCACCGCCAACTGAGGCTGGTGACGCTCAAATTCCACTGAAAAGAAGTACACCACCACCTTCACGTCCGGCTGGACTATTTCTTTAAGCACGCCGTCCATATCATAATGCGGCCGACCTGCAACTTTTATTGCCATAGATGCTCCTTACGCAACTTTTTACCTGTTTTATCCCGTATATGTCTGGTATACGCCCTGTTTATACCTTGAATCGACCCGTCAAGGCATGCAATTCCTGCACTATGCCTGAATTCTTATGGGACGCTTCGGTAATCCGGACTGCGGTTTGGTCGATATTCCCGGTGAATCCCGCGATTTCCTGCGTACTCTGCTGGACATCTCGAGAGGTCGCTTCCAGCCGGGTCATGGCCTTGAGTATCCCCGCAGCGTCAGCGTTTACCGCCGCCGAGTCATTGCGGATCTGCACGGTGTTCTTCTGAATCAGTTCCAGGGCTTCCAGAACCTGGTGGCTTCCCGCCGCCTGCTCCGCGATGGCCTGGGAAATCTCCTCGATCAAGGTGTACACCTGGGTAATATGCTCGGCAATACGGTGAAAGGTCGTGTCCGTGTCCACCGAAGCCGTAACAATGGCGGTAATAGTGGCGATGCTCTCTTTTAGATCGTCCCTGATGCGCTTAGACTGCCGGCCCGCGTTGGCCGCGAGCTTGCCGATTTCCCCAGCCACCACCGCGAAACCCCGGCCCGCAACCCCCGCATGGGCCGCTTCTATGGCGGCGTTCATAGCCAAGAGATTGGTCTGGGAGGCGATGGTGTTGATCACCCTGTTGGTCTCCAAAAGTTGCGAGGACTGGCGGGCCAGGATCTCTACTAGGTCCTTCACCACGCCGAGGTTCTGTCGGCCCTGCTGGGATACGTCCATCAGTTCCTGAAACAGGTCTTTCATCCGCAGCGTGTGCTGGGAAATGGCCATGATCTGCTCAGACATTTCATGCACCGAGGCGGAAGATTGAATAATCGAGGAGGTTTGGGATTCGATTTCCTCGGAAAGATTGCCGATGCTACCACTAATCTGCCGGACAAAGCCCGTGGCATCCCCGGCTACCTGGCCTTGTTCGGTGGTTTGGGTGCGAAGCGAACGAATCTGGGCGCTGATGGCAGCTACTTCCCCGGCTATATGAGCGGAGGACTGCTCTAGTTCCCCCGAAATCGCGCCCATGCGCCCTTCCTGGGCCATAAGTTCCCGGACGAGGTCCTGTAGGGTATGGATAAAAGTATTGAAATGGATGCTGACTTCGGCTACCTCGTCGTTCCCCATGACCGTAAGCCGCTGGGTCAGGTCCCCAGACCCCCGGGAAATTTCGCACAAGGCCACAGCGATATGGGCGATGGGGGCCACCATGCGGATACTGAAGATGAAGGTGATTCCGAGTACCGCCACGAGAATACCCAAAAGGACAAACCCCGCGATATAGATGATATGGTACAAGGCCGCATAGAGTACCCTATCGGGGAGGGTCAACACCACGGCGTAATCGGTTCCCGGAACCACCGAGCGCGTGAGGGCATAGCGCCCTGAACCCTGCTCCGGGGTAAACTGGGTATACCGGCCCTGCAAGCCCTCCAGGGCTTCTACCAGGGGAGGAGAGAGGTCCTTGAGGCTAATATCCTCATGCCGGTGCAGGGCTTGTTCTATATATGCCGAACGGTCCGGGGCGTATTCCCGAATGGACACCACCATCCCAGAATGGGTTATCAAGTAGAGACTCATTTCCCTGCCGAAATTGGTATAAATATCTGCGGTAATGGCGTCCATAAGCCGGTTTAAGGTGTTCCCGTTCAGCATCAAAGCAAAGAGGCCACTGTTCCGGCCTTCGGGGGTTTGGATTGTCGCGGCCACGATGATCTGCTTTTGCCCAGTAGATCGGGAAAGATTGGGATTGGCCACAAAGGTCTTATAAGCCCCCTGGGGATTACGGGTAACGAGCTCCTGAAAATAGTCCCGACTAGTCAAGAGGGTGGGGGGAGATGCGGGGTCACTGTTGTCCACGCTCACCAGGCCCGCGTGGGCAGGATTTCCCGGATTATCCGACCGGTAATAGGAACCTTCAGGCCGGACCACCATATAGGTATCAATAGCGTCCACGGCGGAGAGTTTTTTCAGGGCCCCCTCCATGGCCTGGGTAATCTCCGGCCAATTCAGGGTCTGCACTTCCGGGTACAGTGCACAGGACTGGGCAAAACCTTGTTTTTCCGCAAGGAAACCGCTTACGTCCCCCGCGACGGTGGCGGCATATTCCTCAAAAAAACCCTGGGCATTCTGCCGGATAGTCACACCGGATTGGAACAGGATAATGATCATCCCTAAAAGGAATGGCACGATGGAAATCAGGATAAACGTAAAGCCTAACTTTTTTCTCAATCGCATACTATACGGCTCCTGTAACTCTTTTTTAGGGATGGAGTAACTTGACTTATATCGGTTTTATTCAAACACGGAATAAAGTCTCTGTCAATAACGCTCACCCTAGATTGCTTCGCCACGCCCGCCTGTTATGGCGAAGAGCGCGCGGGTCGAAGCAATCCACCTACCGGGAACCCGGCGCTTGCCTTCTTTGGTCGCTATAGTTATTATAGAAGTTACTGACCGGTCGGTAACATACAGGGGCATATATGACGAAAACTGATATTATCATCACCGCCTTCCGGGTATGGGGAAGTTGCCTGTACCAAACCACCAGTCTCTCGGCTATTGCCAAAACCCTGGGGGTGAGTAAAGCCGCCTTGTACCGGCATTTCAAGAGCAAACAGGCTCTCATCGAAGCCATGCATGAACGGTTTTTTGATGATTTCGCGGCCTTTATCACGGAGCGGTGTCCAAAGCCCGTTTCGGAGGATGAAGGAGAGCAGTTTTCTGCTATGCTGCGGATCGGGGCGGAGTATTACGTCCGGAACCGGGAGGCTTTTATTTTTTCCCTGATCTTCCTCTATAGTAACCAGCGCCTTTCCTATATGATTCGGTCTTTGCAGGAGCGGGGCTTGGATATGGAGCTCTTTAGGCGTGCGGTAGAGGCCGAGGAACACTACCCCCCGGCGGCTCAACTCGTCATGGCGACCCTGACCTTTTGTGTGGCCTATTTTCACCGGTACGCTTGTCCCGGCGAAGCAGCTCCGGCGGACGAAGCGGTGCGCAGGTTCATCGACCGGGTGGAACGGAAGGTGTTCTACGGCCTTGGCATACCCCAAGTCTTGAGGGAGACGGATTTCGAGGTCCTGGAAAGCCGCTTCGCCGCCCAGGCAAAGGAGGAGGCGGGCCTAGATAAGGATGACAAAAAATGCCTGCTCAAGGCCATCGCCGCAGTGGTGGCGGAGAAAGGGCCCTGGAAGGCGTCCATGGGCATGGTGGCGGAACGTTCGGGCTTATCCAAAAGCGCCCTCTATTTTCATTTCAAGAACCGAGAGGATATGATCCAGCACATATTCACCCGGGAATTCAAGGACCTCCTCCAGTACGCCCAAGGGGCTTCAACCTTGTCTTCCCGGCCTTTAGCCCGGCTGTACCTGGTGATCCTCGCCACGGTGAACTACCTGCGGATCCATCCTGAAATCTTGAAAGCCCTGGATTGGATGCGTACCCGGCGCTTGGGGATTAATTCCAAGCCCCCGGAGGTGTTACAGCTTTTTCAGGGGATATGCCTTTCTCCCACCATCCTTATTACCGAACAAACCGCACATCTTATCTTGTTTCTTATTATTAATACCTTGATGCGCTGTCCCGAGGGCATGGATTTTTCAGAATTGCCCAATAGGAGTGTCCGTATCTTATACCGGTTTATTATCCAG
>JAITJK010000065.1 GCA_031278935.1 Spirochaetaceae bacterium
TCTCATGTATATACCTCGCCCTTAAAAAAAGCCTTTCTAGGCGGTTTGGCGGCCCTGTTCGCGGTAATTCTTATGGCCTGTCCCATGGAGGATACCGAACCGGACCAAAAAACCTGGACCGTGAGCTTTAACGCCGATGGCGGAACCCCCGCGCCGGAACCCCAAACTATTCCCGATGGCGGCTACGCAACTGAACCCGCGGCTATGGCCAAGACGGACCTGAAGTTTGAGGGCTGGTACAAGGACGCGGCCTTCACCACTAAATGGGATTTCGCCCAGGATACCGTATCTTCCGATCTCACCCTCTACGCCCGGTGGGTCCCCTTTGAGGCGGATGACCAAACCTGGACGGTGAGCTTTAACGCTGACGGCGGAACTCCCGCGCCGGAACCCCAAACCGTGATAGACGGCGCTAAGGTAGCGGAACCTGCGGCCATGACCAAGGCAAACAAGGGTTTTGAGGGCTGGTATAAGGATGCGGCCTTCACCGCTCAATGGGATTTTGCCCAGGATACGGTGTCTTCCGATATTACCCTCTACGCCCGGTGGATACCAATGTGGACGGTGAGCTTTAACGCTGATGGCGGAACTCCCGCACCGGTAAGCCAGACCGTTACGGATGGCGGCCACGCAACCGAACCTGCGGCCATGGCCAAGGAGGACCGGACCTTTGGGGGCTGGTACAAGGATGCGGCCTTCACCGCTCAATGGGATTTCGCCCAAGATACGGTGTCTTCCGATCTCACCCTCTACGCCCGGTGGGTCCTCTTTGAGGCCGGCCGCCAGATAAGCCACACCATCCAGGGCGTTACCGTGCCTTTCCGCTTTGTGCCACCGGGCAGTTTCCAGTACACCGCGACCACAACCGACGTGGCGGCCATTACCCAAGCCTACTGGTTGAGCGAGACCGAGGTTACCCAGGAATTGTACCAGGCGGTCCTGGGCTACAACCCCAGCGCCTTACCGGATACCCCTGCTGCCGGGGAAACCCAAGCCAAACGCCCTGCGGAAAATATGACCTGGTATGACGCGGTGGAATTCTGCAACGCCTTGAGCAAGGCTAGCGGACGGGAGCCGGTGTACACCATCACCGGTAGAAACCCGGCGGAAGGTTCCATTACCGAAGCGACGGTAAGCGCGGATTTTACCAAAAACGGCTTCCGCCTCCCCACGGAAATGGAATGGCTCTGGGCCGCGATGGGCGCGGATAAAACAGCGCAGCCCAACACCACAGGTTACCTCAAAGGCTACGCAGGCAGCGCCGAAGCAGCAGGGGGACAAACGAATATCGGCGGGTATGCGTGGTACACGAGTAACTCCGGTATCACGATTGAAGGATCAGAAAAAAAGGTTACCCACGAGGTTGGCAAGAAACTCCCTAATGAACTTTTCCTGTACGACATGACCGGGAACGTGGACGAATGGCTGTGGGATTGGGGCGCCTCTTCTGTATTGCCGAGCGGCGCTTTGACCGATTACCGGGGACCTGAAGCAGGCACTACGTATAAGTATAAAGGCCGCAAAGGCGGTAGATTTAACGCCGGTGCTACGTATCTAACCATAAAGACCCGGAGCTTTGCATCCAACCCGGGTACGCCATACAACACTAACGGCATTCGCCTGTTGTATCCCTCGCGGTAATTGCCCTATGGAATATACCATGAGAAACCCGGTGGTTTTTTTTGCCGCAGCGGCGCTTTTGCTGCTGCTTCTCTCAGGCTGTCCGGATCCTTCAAGCGGCGATGACAGCGATTCTGCTGAGGGGGATACTCTCGTAGAAATGGTGCAAATCCCCGGAGGCAGCTTCAAAATGGGCAGCCCCGAAACCGTTGAAGATTCCTTTGACGACGAGCGGCCCGTGCGGACCGTAACGCTTTCCCCCTTTTTGATGGGAAAGTATGAAGTAAGCCAGGAGCAGTACCAGGCCGTGATGGGGAGCAACCCCAGCTATTTTGACGGTTCCGCCGGCAGGGAAGCCGCAGAAGGCGAAATCCAGGGCAGGCGTCCGGCGGAAAATATGAACTGGTACAGCCTCCTCGTATTCTGCAACACCCTCAGCGTCAGGGAAGGGTTCACCCCGGTCTATTCCATAAACGGCAGCAGCAACCCTGCGGACTGGGGAGCCGTGCCCACGGAATCCACAACCGCCTGGAACAAGGTGGTCATGGACATGGCCGCCAAGGGGTACCGCCTGCCCACCGAAGCGGAATGGGAGTACGCAGCCTGCGATGGGGTGGGTATAGCCAGCGGGGGCTTCCGGTATCCGGGGAGCGACACCCTGGGGGACGTGGCCTGGTACACCTTTAACAGCGGAGGCAAGACCCACGAGGCCGGTAAAAAAAAGCCCAACGCCTTCGGTTTATACGATATGGCCGGGAATGTGTATGAATACTGCTGGGATGTGTGGGAGACTACCTATCCTTCCGAAGACGAGACAGACCCTAGGGGTAAACCGACTACCTGGACAGACCGGGTTTATCGTGGCGGGAATTATAATCTGAGCATGACCAGACTGCTTCGTTCCGCCACCCGCAGTTACGGATTCGAGGAATCCGCCGAAAAAGGCGCGGGCTTCCGCCTGGTCCGCCGGCCTTAACCGGGTTAATCCCATTGGCAAGGTGATCTAAAAGGGAAGGGAGGGGACGGAGCGGTGAAGGTTCCGTCCCCTTCTTATTTCCCCTGGGCATCCACGGGGCCGAACCAGTCGTGCCGTCCCGGGAAGGCCGCCGCAGGCTCCCAGGCATGAAGGGCGGGGAGGGGCCGCTCAGGATGCGGCGCAGTGATACTGCGGTGCGCGGCGTGTTCCCCAAGCCGCCCGGACTCAATTTTTATTGGACTAAGGCTTGTATTACTATTGAAGGTGAGCAGTTTCCAACCCTTCGCATAAGCGCCGTCCGTATCTACCGGGCCGCTCTTGGGTAATCCCGCATATCTGATATTGCCTGCGGCGGCGTAAAGCGTATCCCCGGCGAGTTCACTGTAAACCGCTTCCCCCGGGAACAGAGGATAGGGATCTTCAGCCTGTTTGATGAAATAGGGCCGTTCAGGGGGAAGGTCGAAAACCTGAGTTACAAGTTCGCCCTTGTATCCATAGAGGCCGGACGCCTCGTTCAGATAGTTCGCCGCAAGCCAGGTTTGCAGTAAAAGTTCCCAGTCGCAGGCTATGGGTGGATCAAAGCAACGGGCGGCAGCATCAGTAATCCCCCGGTAATCGCCGTACTCGCTTTGGACGATTTCTTTATAAATGTCCTTCCCAGGCGCCGTGTGTATTCTCAGCCACTGAAAAAACAGATACACCGTCGCATAGTTGGCAAGGCCCCGGTCGCCATACACCAAGCCATCGTTCCAATAGTAAAAATTATTTCCATAAGGAATACTGGTGCGGGGATCGTTGAAAAAATCAATGCGGTCCTTGAGGTGTTCTCCCGCGTACAGATATTCTGCGGCGGAAGAAAGCCCCTCGTTTATCCAGACGTCCTGGGGGCTGCCTATGCGCTGGCGCACAGAAAAATTGACCAAGTGCTGAAACTCATGGGCCAGGTTGTACCGCACGCCCGGTTCCTGTATGTTGCCGGGGTTAATATCCACATAGATCATATCCGCTTTATTGGAATATTCCCGTATGGACGGGTCATACATATCCCCGGAATAAAAATATCCCGCCGTATACCCGATACCGGGAAGATCCCGTATATCCAGCAGCAGAAACAGCACTTTCCCGTTCTGATCCATATCGAGAAAATCACCGAACTGTCTGGTTATCAGGGGGAAAATTTTTGTGTCAAATTCATCCGCCAGTGCTACTACTGCATCACGGGGGGCTTTATCCTGGTTGGCTGTTTCCACATAAAAAATACTATGGGTTCCGGTAACCAGTTCCCGGGCCTCAAGCTGGTAGAACTGGTCTTCGCCGTCTTTCGCCCAAAACCAGCGCTCCGGCCCCGCGTCCACGGCGTTCTCCTGGGGAGCCGGTACCTCGCAGGATCCCAGAGCCAACAGACACAGTACCAGGGTGGTCAAAAAAAGTTCTTTCCCCATGGCTTCGCCTCCTTTACGCATTGGCGCTGCCCATATCAAAAGTGAGGCAAAGCGACGAAGTAATTCCGCCTGTAATCCCTACACAGGATTGCTTCGCCGCGTTCGCAATGGCAGCATTTAGTTTGTTCATCCTAACAGTAAAACAGCGGCGTGGATTTTTAGCAAGCCTTCATCTCCCCTACGGTCCCAGGGGGTGGAGCACGATAGGATTGCCCCTAGGAAAAAATCCCCCAAGCCGCTACGATATGCTCTATAAAATGAAGAAGGAAACAACACTTTGGCTAATCGATACCTGAATACGCCGGTTTCTGGGGAAAGCCCGGAACCGGAAGCCAATGCTGCGGACCGGCTTGGTACGGAGCCCGTGGGAGCGCTCTTGCTGCGCTTCTCGGTACCGGCGATTACGGGGATGTTGGTTAATGCCCTGTATAATGTGGTGGACCGGATTTTCGTAGGCCGAGGGGTCAATGAGACCGCCCTGGGCGGGCTCGCCTTGGTCCTGCCCCTTATGACCATTGTCATGGCCTTTGCCATGCTCTTCGGGATGGGAGCGGCCAACATGATTTCCATGCGATTGGGTCAGCAGCGAAGGGAAGAGGCGGAAAACGCGCTGAACCACTGTTTTTGGCTCTTAACCATCACAGCCCTCATCATGATGGGAGCGGGGCTTATCTTTATGGACCCCTTGCTTTCCCTGCTGGGCGCCCAAGAGGGAAGCCGCGCCCTGGACTACGCCCGGCGCTATTACCGGATTATCTTGTATGGGTCGGTTTTTGGAATGCTCAGTTTCGGCTTTTCCCACTGCACCCGGGCCCAGGGCTTCCCGCGCATCACCATGCTCAGTATGTTCATCGGTGCGGGACTGAACATGATCTTGGACCCCCTCTTCATTTTCCTCTTCCATTGGGGGGTGGAAGGCGCAGCGTGGGCCACGGTTATCTCCCAGTGCGCCGCAGCGGTGTGGATTTTGGGTTTCAATATGAGCAAGCACACGGTGATCCGGCTACAGGTAAAGCGCTTTAAGCCCCAATGGGGCATTATCCGGGAGATCCTCGCCTTTGGGTCCTCCCAGTTTCTGCTACAGTTCGTCATGTCTGCGGTACAGCTACTCTACAATATCAGCATGGGCTGGTACGGCGCGGCGGCTTTGGGGGTGGCCAACGGCGGGGATATTGCCCTTTCGGGGATGAATATCGTGATGTCCGTGTCTCTTTTTATTCTGATGCCCATTTTCGGGATTAACCAAGGCTTGCAGCCTATTCTGGGATACAATTACGGGGCGAAACGCTTCGACCGGGTGCGGAGTGCGTATCTTCGGGCCATTGGGGCGGCTACGGGGATTTGCCTTGCGGGGTTTCTCCTGGTCCAGTTCTTTCCCCATGAACTGGTCCGACTCTTTACCCCGGAAGGCAGTGCGGAGCTTTTGTCCTTCACCCCTATGGCTATGCGGATAGCCCTGCTTATGCTTCCAGTGAACGGGTTTCAGATTGTGTCGGCCAACGTGTTTGTGGTTACCGGGCGGCCCAAAATCGCTATTGTCCTTTCCCTGCTCAGGCAGTGTATCGTGTTAATTCCCTGTATGTTGCTTTTCGGGAGGCTTTGGGGGCTTTCCGGGGTGATTGCCTCCGCGCCAGTGGCGGACGGGTTTTCATTGGTCTTGACCTCTGTGATGATTTACGGGGAAATGCAAAAACTGCGCGTCCCGCGATCCCGGTGAAGTCCCCCTCCTTCCCCCCAGGGGTCTATGGAACGGGAGTTCTACGAGAAAAAAGGCCGAAATTACCTGACAGACCCTTAAAAGCGCCGCATAATCCGAGGCGACTACTGGGCTTCCAGTACCACCATGGCCAGGGCGTAGTCTTTCTCGTGGGTCAGGGACAGATGTACCCGCGAGGCGCCCCGTTGCTCCAGGGCCCTACGGGCCGTGCCGAAAAGTCTGAGCTCCGGGGCACCCTGGGGCTGATGGGCCACCATAATATCCCTGAGGACCAGCCCTGAGAGCCCGCTCCCGAGGGCTTTGCCCAGGGCTTCCTTGGCGGCAAACCGGGCGGCTAAGGATAAAGCCGCTCCCCGGCCCCGGGAAAGGGCGGTGCGTAATTCTTCAGGATGAAAATAACGCTCCAATAAACCCGGTATAGCCTGCCACCGTTGCAGCCGCGTGGCATACACCAAGTCCACGCCGATACCGATAATCATCGACCCTTTGGCTCCTTCAGCCGGATCTGTACCGTAATCCGTTCGGGCTCCGTCCGTACCAGGGTGAAGGGCGCCATAGACGGCGCCTGCACCGGTAGGGTATAGGTCCCAGCTTCGCGTACCGTCGAGGCGTCCACATACAGCAAGGCTGCGGGCGGACGGTACTGTTCCAAGGCCCGCTGGCTCCCTTCTAAACGAATACTTCCGATACGTTCTTGCACCTCCGCCGCAAACCGTTCATCCAACCCCTCGAGTCGAATGGGCAGCTGCGTAAACTGCTCAAAACCGATGATTTCCCGGATAAACCCGTAGAATTCGGTCATGCCGTTCCCCCGGATGACTGCCAGAGGATCCGGGGTTATCATGCTGACCATGAGGGAAAAGTCTTCATTTCGGCCGTCCAAGGTAATAAGATCCGTGGAGAGCTCCGAAAGGTCCTCAAGAATACCTGCGGGACCTTCCAACACCACTCGAGAGGGGTTTAAGGTATAGGAAACCAATTCGTAGCCCCGGGGCAAGGGCCCCTGGGTATGAGCCTTTACGGGGACGTATTTACTGGTTTTGTGATCCAAGGCGATGGATATTTCCAAGGGGTCCACCTTGATTTCCAAGGGCTCAAGACCCAGGACGGTTCCCTTGGCCCGGACCTGCACCGGCACCCGATAGATGCCCTTGTCTTGGCCTTTAAGGTCCAGGTAGGGCTCAATATCCTCTTCCAAAAAGGATCGGACCCGATCCGCATCTCCCCGGACGCTGATGCGGATCATCCTCGTATAGGCGCTTGCGGGAATGAGGTTTCCCGTGGTCTCCACCACTAGGGGCGCTGAAAAAAACCGTTCTTCCATGGTATTCATGTGGTGAAACATAAAAAGAATCAGTGCCAAGGCAATGGAGAGCACCTTG
>JAITJK010000153.1 GCA_031278935.1 Spirochaetaceae bacterium
TTCCTTATTTAAATGGTTTATACCCTAGGGAATTAAAGCAAGACGCAGGAGCGCGCCTTAATACGGTAAGGGGGAGCAATGTATGTGATGGCTTATGCGCCCTATGGCGCAGAGGGTATTATTATCCGGGTGGAAGCGGATATACGCCGGGGCATTCCGGGGATCGATATTACGGGGCTTGCAGAAGGAGCAGTCCGGGAGGCCCGGGAACGGGTCATGGCGGCCTTTCGCAATTCGGGTTACCCATTCCCGCCGGATCGGATTCTGATTAACCTTGCGCCAGCGGGGGTACGGAAAGACGGTACATCCTTGGACCTCCCCATTGCCCTGGCGGTGATGGCAGCGGCTAAGATGGTGCCGGTTCCGGATAAACTCATGGTTATGGGGGAACTGGAACTTTCCGGGAAGCTCCGTCCGGTGCGGGGCGTGCTGGCCGCTACGGTGGCAGGACTTAAAACCGGGATCCGGGAGTTCATCGTCCCGGCGGACAACGCCCGGGAAGCGGCGATTCTCGCGTCCGGCCATTTTTCCGGGGCCGCGACTTTGGGGGAAGCAGTAGAGGCCCTGCGGACCCGGGCGGAAACTGGGGCCTTGCCGGCTTTTGAAGAGACGGCGGTGATGGCGCGCCAGGGAGCAACGGAGGAACCCGATCCCGCACGTCTTGGGGGGGATTTTGCCGAGGTGCGGGGGCAAGGGCAGTACAAACGGGCCTTGGAAATCGCCGCCGCTGGAGGACATAATCTTCTGGTTTTTGGTCCTCCAGGGGCCGGGAAAACCATGCTGGCCCGGCGACTTCCTTCGATCATGGCGCCCTTGAACACCAGCGAGGCGGTGGAGGTAACCCGGCTCTACAGCCTGGCCGGGCAATTAGCCCAGACACTTGCGTCGGATCGGGAGGGGCTTATCACTCGGCCTCCTTTCCGGTCCCCTCACCATTCGGCCAGTGCCGAGGGCATTTTGGGAGGTGGCAAGACCGTACGGCCCGGGGAAATCAGCCTGGCCCATTGGGGGGTTTTGTTCCTGGATGAAGCCCCGGAATTCCGCTCTCGGGTGCTGCAATCTTTGCGGGAACCCCTGGAGGATCGGGTGATAAGCATATCCCGGGCCGAGGGACCGGTGCGGCTGCCTGCGGATTTTCAGCTCCTTTTAGCGGCCAACCCCTGTCCCTGTGGACGACTGGGGATGCATATCCCTGCGGCAGAGCCCGGGGGGAATTCACCGGGAGTTGAGGCGAGCTGTTTTTGCGGCGCCGAAGAGATTCGCCGATATTGGCGCAAGCTGGGGGCGGCGTTGCTGGACCGGATGGAGCTTCGCGTGGCGGTCCGCGCGCCGAAGATTCAGGCTCTACGCCAGGCCGGAGAAGAACCCAGTGCAGCCATACAGGAGCGGGTCTTGAAGGCCGTAGCCATACAGCAAGATAGGTTTAAAAATACCTTCATCCGTCGGAACAGCCGGATGACGCCGAGCATGATCGAGCGGTATTGTATATTAAGCCCTGAAGCGGAACGGGCCTTCCGGGTTGGGAGTGCAAAACTGGGCTTTTCAGGCCGGGCCTTTCATGGGGTATTGCGGGTTGCAAGGACCATCGCGGATTTAGAAGGAACCGAAGGGATCCTGCCGGTGCATATTTTGGAGGCCCTACAGCACCGCCGCCGGGGGGACGACCCGTATGATATTTTAACCATGGACAGCGCGCCCTAAGGGCACTATACCTTAAGGAGAAACAGGCTATGCCGGATATTACTTTTGATATTTTGAAACATTACGGAGCTCTGGGGCAAGATCATAAGGGTTGGCGCAAAGAAATCAATCTGGTTTCCTGGAACGGCCGGACCCCTAAGTTTGATATTCGGGACTGGGCGCCGGATCACCAAAAAATGGGCAAGGGCATCACCTTGACCAAAGAAGAGGCTCATACCTTGGTGGAACTACTGACTCGGGCCATAACCTAGGGTGCGTTCATTACGAGTGAAGCGGGCCGCCGGTCATTGCAAGGAGCGAAACGACGAAGTACTCCATCCGGATAGTCGCTTCACTGGACTCGCAATGATTCAAGGGTCAGGACTTGTCAAAAAGCCTGGAACCGAGTATCAATAGAGCTATGTGTAGTATGGTCATAACCCGGTTGGGTACGGAAAGGCGAGGCTAGGGTGCCGTACTTTCCCTTGTTTGTGGATCTCAGCGGCAAAGACTGCCTTGTCGTAGGCGGCGGAAGGGTAGCCACACGAAAAGCCCGAGCCCTGCTTGAGTTCGGCGCGGCGGTGCGGGCCTTGGATCCTCGACCTTCTCTGTCTATGCGGACGGTGGGCTGTACCCTCCTGGCCCGCCCATACCGGAACACGGCGGATATGGCTGGAGCCGCCCTGGTTATTGCCGCCACGGATAGGCCTGAGTTGAACGCCTTGGTTGCCCGCCATGCCCGGTCGGCGGGGATTCCAGTTAATGTGGCGGACGACCCTGGGGGGAGTACGTTTTTCTTCCCTGCGGTGGTGCGGCGTGGGGAGTTCGTAACGGGTATTTCCACCGCCGGTTTGTGCCCACGTTTCGCTGCCCGGTTCCGCGAGGGTCTGGACGCGGTCTTACCCGAGGAGCTCGGGGTATGGGTGGAAGCGCTGGGGCAGGAACGGCGGTGTGTGTCCGGCGTAGAACGGATAGGACGCTTAGATTCTATCATTGATCCCTTGCTTCGGCAAATTTTTGTTATGTAATTCTTGTATTCTTGTTAAATATGCTATATTATAAAAGTAAAGAATCCGAGTTCGAAAAAAGAAAAATTTCGTGCATTACCCTAATTAACGTTCGTTTTTATGCATAGTTTGTGTATAAGCGTGTTATAGGACGATTTTTTTCTTAATCGCTTCTAGCGTGAGAGAACGTTTTTAGTAATGGAGGTTTAGTGTGAAAAAGTTCTTTTTAAGCGTCGTTTTCTGCTTGGCGGTGGCAACGGTTATGCCGGTTCTCGCCCAGGAAGGTGAGTCTGGTAGTGGCGAAAACCCCTACTTCTACGTCAATGTGCCGATTGAACGGGTCTATGCGTACAAAAAAGGGTACGTGGTGGCCTATCGAACCGGCGTGCTCGTTCCTGGCTTGGATTATCTGTATCTTCCCCTGGAATGGTTTGAAGACGGCCCTCGGGCTACTGAATCAAGCCCTCCTAAAGGGGAGGTTCTGCTCTTAGGTCCCGGAAAATCTTGGCCCTATCTCACCGTGTATTATAAAGACGGGGCTTTTAGCCACGTCCGTCTCTATATACGCCGGGAACGGAACCATGAAAGCTGGGGCGGTATTCCTTTAAACGTCAATATTAATGACCGCTTTGAAGGGGTGGAGGAAGTAACGCTCAAGTATTAAATGAGAGTTGAGGTATTACAGCGCATTCAAGAAGCTATTCGTACCGAAAGCCTTGATGGATGGATTTTTTCTAATATATACCATCGTGATAGGCTTTCCGATGCCATACTTCATATCTCTCAGGAGACGACCAATTCCCGGTTATGGGTATATGCAGTTCCGGATCGGGGAGAGCCGCAGAAGCTAGTCCATGCTATTGAAGCAGGGTTGCTTGCAGAGCTTCCGGGCCATACTCAAGTATACCATAACCGGGATAATTTTTTTAAAGCTCTCATGCCGCTCAAGAATAAGACCTGGGGGGCCCATATTTCGGAAACCCTTCCCGCAGTGTCCTATCTGGACGTCGGAACCGCGAGGGTCTTTGAAAAAGCCGGGATGCGATTGGTTTCTGCGGCGGCCCTCATCCAGCGGTTCAAAGGCGTCTTGGACGCCCCGGGCATAGCGGCTCATGAACGGGTGGCTGAGGCCTTATGTGCCATAGTCGCCAAGGCTTGGGACGCGGTACAAGACGCCTATACCCGAAACAGGACCATCACCGAGGGAGACCTCCGCGCACTTATGGTGCAGGAGCTTCAGCGGCGGAACCTCGTTAGCGATCATCCCCCTTTGGTTGCTGCGGGTCCTCATTCAGGAAACCCTCATTATGACTTTTTCAATTCCGGCGCTCCCTTACGCGAAGGGGATGTGGTGCAGTTTGACCTCTGGGCCAAGGAAAAGGGTCCGGAAGGGATCTACGCGGATATTTCCTGGGCTGGGGTGTTCGGGGTTTCTCCGCCGGAAGGGGTCAACCAGGCCTTTAGGGACCTCGTGGAGGTCCGGGAAGAGGTCTACCGGTTTATTGCTGGGGAACTTGCCGCAGGAAGGCCCGTATCCGGGACGCTGGTGGATAGCACGGCCCGGGAACGCTTGACCGCTCTGGGGTATGCGGGGGCCCTGAAACACCGCACCGGCCATGGTATTGATACGGAATGTCATGGCTGTGGGGTCAATATGGATGCCGTGGAATTTCCCGATTCCCGGTGTATCCTGGAAGGCTCCTGTTTTTCCTTGGAACCGGGGGTCTATTTTGCGGACTTCGGGCTTCGAACGGAGATCAACGTCTATATCTGGCAGGGAAAACCGGAGATCTCCGGGAAAGACCGCCAGTTTGCCCTGCTCACCTGTGCCGAAGCGAGGCATCCTCCCGTAGCAACGGGAGTCCGTGCTTCTATAAGCCCCCTACAGACCCATAACAAG
>JAITJK010000171.1 GCA_031278935.1 Spirochaetaceae bacterium
CCGCAAGTGGAACCCTGCTCTGGTATATTCTCCTGGATCAGCGCGTCCTCCTCCCGCCTATAGCGGACCGACAAGGGGGGATCCTTCTAGCCCTGGCCAATGGGGAGCTGTTGCAGATCGACGGATTTGGCGCTGTCCGTTCCCAGCCGCTCCCCCGTCCGCCGGCAGTTCTCGTTTCTCTGGGGCAGAGGGCGGGGTTCCCCGCCGGGGATGGGGAAATCACTGCCCCCCTGCTGGTACTCTACCAAGATGGGGAGGTTCAGGGCTATGGCGGGGCTTTTCCTCCCTTGCCCCGGCTTCCCGACGCCCCTGTAGCCGGGGTGAGCCGGGATAACCTGGTGGCCATAGCCCTGCAAAACGGCCAGGCCCTGCTTCTTTCTCCGGATGAGGGGGCCTTTCTTTGGATTGCGGATAGCGTTTCCAGCGAGCATGGCGCCGTGGAAGGGCTGGAAACAATTCCGGAAGCCCTGCTGATCTACGATGAACGAGGGGTCTATCTGCTTGCCCAGGATCGGGCGGCGGGCTTTACCCACGAAGGACAGCGCAAATGGTTTATACGCATCATCGGCGCCTCGGCGATTCCCCATTTCAGCGCCGAGGGGATCCTCTATTCCGGGGGTAACGACTGGGTACTCTATGCGTATCAACTGGAAAACCAGCGGGGGGACCTCAGCCCTTCCCGGTACGGCCCGCCGCCTGAAGGGGCTTACGGTCTGGGGACGCCGCCTTCCTCGTCCCTTCCCTTGAGCGATGCGGGGGTCCGCAACCGACTCGCTCTGATCGACCGGGCCATTCAGGAAGGCCGGGTGGGGCAGCGGGAGCTGGAGTACACTGCGTATCTTATGGAGCTTATCGGCAGCGTCCGTTCCAATCGCAGAAGTACCGTAGTCCATCCGCCGGTGGATCTTCGCCGGCGTTCCGAAGCGGTGCGCCTGCTGGCCCGACTGGGTTCCGTGGAGAGCATCCCTTTTCTGGCGGCTCAGTTTTCTCGGGAGCCCGAACCCTTGGTTCAGGCGGCGATAGCCCAAGCCATTGGCCGCATCGGAGTGGACCCCGACGGCTTGGCCCTTCAAGCCTTTAGTCGGGGCATATTTCCTCCCGCCCAGATTACGGACGAACAGACCCTGGCCGCAGTGGCCGTTGCGGTGGGAGCGCTCTGCCGGGTTTCCGGCCCCCCTTTGAGTCAAAGCGGTATTCCCCTGCTCATCGCCTTGGCGGGCTCTGAACATCCCCCTCTGGTACGGAAGCAGGCCCTCCAAGAGATGAACTCCCTTCACTAGGGCCTCATGGATTAACGGGACCTTGTTTACTGTTCTGTTGCGCCCGCAATGATGCATACCGCCTTACCTGATAGTAGATGTAGAAGAAAATACAAAAAAAGGTAAAAAAGTCAAAAAACTTGACTTTTTCGGTAGATTATGGTTATAGTAAGAACTATGAAACGAAGCAGTTTCTCTCTTATACTCCTCCCCCTCCCCCCCCTATAAGCAAGAATCGTACCAAGTATCCGACAACCTAAAGATTAGTATATTTTTTGCTCATTCTCTTCTTCGGAGAACCCTTCTGCTCTGCAGGCTAAGACCCTTAGCCCCGGGGCTGGGAGAGCGGGACCGTGCAGAAAGGGGATTGGAGGGAGTACACTCTACGGCGAAACACCTACGGTTCCCGCTGCGCCGACCGGTGTAACCGCAGAAAATACGGGTAGTGCCATGATACCTGAGATTACTATTGAGTGGGACACGGTACAAGGCGCTAAAAGTTACAAGGTTTACCGTAGCAGCAGCGTTTCTGGTTCCTATACTCAACGAGGCAGCGCCACCACATCTACTTCTTACGCCGATACGGATCCCCTTACCGGAGACAATTATTACAAGGTAAAGGCGGTCAATAGTGCAGGAGACAGTGCTTTCAGTAGTTATGCTTCCGCTACGTATGACCCTTACGCAGCTGCACCGGTTATTAAATCAAAATCTGGTTCAAAAAGTGGTGATGCTCTAAAGCTTACGTGGTCTTTTGCTAGTGGTGTGGGAATTGGGAAGCCGAAGAGAAAAATACCTGGCAATGACAATACTTGGCTCCGCGTATAAAAAGTTATCCAAAAGCCGCCTCGCGGCTTTTGGATAACACGGCGCGGGCAAGTCTGCGGGTATACGCCATGTCACTAGGCCAAGCGCAAGCCCTTCAGCTCCGCGCGGGCCCTCCAAGGATGAACTCCCTTCACGAGGGCCCCCGCTGCTTGTCTGCACACGGGGGTCTGACCCCAGCCCAAGGTAGATCAAAGGAGCCTGTGGGGCTATACTGATCCCTATAAATCAGACAGGGATAGCACGATGCCTAAAATTGAAGTAAATGAAGCCGTATTGTATGATCTTGCCCAGTGGGACCCGACAACCCAGGAGGACCCCCGGGCCGCCCTGGAAGCGGCCCTCACCTGCGCCAAGGCGGAATTAGACGAGGATTCGGATAAAACGCTTCCTCCCACGGAACGGACCCTCAAAATCGAACTGAACGACACTAACCGGCCGGATCTGTGGGGCACTGCCGGCTGCGCCCGACAGCTTCGGATATACCAGGGGGGCTCAAGGCCGGTATATCCCTTTTTCTCCTCCCCGGGAAACGCCCAGAAGGCCCGGCGACAGGTCAGGGTAGAGGCCAGTGTCCAAAAGGTGCGCCCCTACTTGGCGGGCTTTATTGCTGCGGGGAAGGGAATCACCGATGCGGCCCTCCGGGATATGATCCAGACCCAGGAAAAGCTTGCCTGGAACTTTGGGCGTAAACGCAGGACCGTCTCTATGGGGCTGTACCGTATTGCCGCCATTACCTGGCCCATCACCTATAAAGCCGTAGACCCCAATGCGGTGTCCTTCGTTCCCTTACAGGGGGAGGCGCCCCTCACGCTAACTGAGATCCTCCGGCAACACCCTAAGGGCAGGGAATACGCCTTCATTCAGGAACATGAGCCTTTGCATCCTCTGCTGGTGGATGCTGCGGGGGCCATCCTGTCCTATCCGCCGATCATCAATTCTGCGGACCTCGGAGCCGTCCAGGTGGGGGATAGGGACCTCTTCGTGGAAATCACCGGCACCGATATGCCCTCCGTAAGCCTTGCCGCGTCTATCATGGCCTGCGATCTCGCTGACCAGGGCTACACCATTGAACCCGTGGAGGTGGTCTATGCCTACGACACCCCTTTTGGCCGCTCTTTTACCAGTCCCTACTATTTTCAAGAACCAGTATTCTGTTCCCTGGAGCGGATTTACCGGCTCCTGGGGGAGCGGCTAGACGAAACCGCCTGTGTGACCGCCCTGGAACGGATGGGATGCCGGGCCGAACCAGGGCTGGGCCGGGAACAAGGTCGGGTTGAGGAGACTGCGGGGATAGGGGTCTATCCGCCTGAATACCGCAATGATTTTCTTCACGCTGCAGATGTGGCGGAGGATGTGATGATAGGCCGAGGGCTTGCTACCTTCACCCCAGAGAGGCCACGAGATTTCACCATAGGTCGCCTTACCCCGATTACGGTGTTCAGCCGTCGGGTGAAGACCCTTTTGGTCGGCATGGGTTACCAGGAGATGATCTACAACTACCTGGGTTCTCGCGGGGACCTGGTAGAAAAGATGCGGGGGGACGGTGGGAGGATAATCCGCATTGCCAATCCTATGTCCGAGCACTACGAATATGTCCGGGATGGGATTATTCCCTGTCTTTTAATGAGCGAGTCCATGTCTGGGCATTCCGCCTATCCCCACCGGATATTCGAGATTGGCAAGGTTGCCTATCGGGATGCGGGGGAAGCGGACGGCACGAGTACCCGGCAATACCTGGGATTTCTCACCGCGGATAAGGAGGCCACGTTCAATACCATTGCGGGGCAGCTTCAGAGTCTTTTCTATTATCTTGCCCAGGAATACCACATTCGGGAGGCGGGAGACCCACGATTTATTGCGGGCCGCGGGGCGGCGATCTGCTACCGGGACGAGTCTATAGGTATTTTTGGGGAACTGCATCCTGAGGTATTGGAGCATTGGGGCATTACCATGCCCTGCATGGCGGCGGAACTTGACTTAGAGGCTTTATTAGGATGAGCTAACTTATTAGCTTGCAATGGCGGGTATTACCGCCTGCATGAGTGTAGATTGAGAAAAAAGTGCAAAAAAGGTAAAAGAAAGTCAAAAAAGGCTTGACTTTTTCGATAGATAATGGTTATGGTAATAACCATGGACCGGAGGCCGTTGTCTCGGGGGGGGGGGGGGGGGCGGCGGGGCGGGG
>JAITJK010000213.1 GCA_031278935.1 Spirochaetaceae bacterium
GGAACAAAACGCATTCATCATCCGGTTTGGACACCGCCCCTGCACTGGATTGCTTCGCTGTGCTCGCAATGACGTTTCCCCAACAGGCAGCGTATGCCCTTTATCCTAACCGCACTACCCCATACGCCTCCATGACAAATGGGGGATCAGTCCATTTCTTGCCGGTACTACGAGAGGCTTATGGTGAAGCACAGATACCAGCTCTGGTTTCTGGACGGCAGTATGGTAACGATTCCTGATGAGGTCTGACCCCATGTTGTGGCCTTTGCTCCACAGCGGTGAACGCCCCAAGCGAGGCGCGCCCCGCTCTCTAATCCTGCGGCCAGGTGAGGGGCTTTAAGGCCCTTAGGGGCCGGCAGGTGGGGTGAAGACTTGGATACCGAGGGTGATTATGACAGTAACGATGGCTCCGGCGAAGAGGACCCCCAAGAGGATAGCGATCATGGTTTTCCCCTTGGAGATGCCTAATGCCCAAGCTCCCAGAGTCCCGGTCCACGCCCCGGTAGCCGGCAAGGGTACCGCCACAAAGACCGCTATGCCCAGCCAGCCCCATTTATTCACCCCACGGTGGAGTTTGACCCGAGCGCGCTCGACAAAGCGCTCAAAAAGCTTCCGGTACCAGGGTAGGCATACTAGGCCGGTATGGGTGGTGGAAAGAAGGAGCCAACAGACCGGAGCGGCCAGGGCGTTGCAGGCCACGGCAAAGGGGTAGGCCCAGTACCAGGGCAGGCCCGAAGCAATAGCAAAAGGAATCCCCCCACGAATTTCTGAAACCGGCATGAATGAAAGTAAAGCAGTCCAAGCAAAAATAGAAGACGTATTCATGATATAAGCCTAGCAGAAAAGATAGATCAAAACTACCGTGGGGCTTACCTCCCTATGGGCTCTTGTATAAACTCAAAATAGTAGATCCATTAAAGCAAAACCGCATCTCCAAGCCGTATTATTCTTTATTGAGATCCTGGTGTATACCCAGAGCGGGATGGGGTATAAAATCCATACTCGCCTCAATAACCGAGAACCCATACTCTCTCACCACAAGGTTTTGGCTATTTTGCCAAGGTCTTCCGAGAAACGAAGCAGCGGCCAGATTCAGGGACTGTGTATAGCCGATAATGAGGGTCTGAGCCTTGGTAGGAACGAAGGGACGTACACCCCTGCGCTCTTCCTCCGCCGCCCCTAGGATGAGAAACGGTACTAGGCTAGGACGGCAAGTAGCGCTAAACTAAGACGGTAGAGCATAATCCCTACTACATGGCCCCTCAGGGTCTATGTCTCCAGGGCAGGCGGGAGTTTGTTATGAAAATCGGGGTCAAACTGCTTACTACTATCAGTATTATCAACTTCATCGGCATCGGCCTTTTAGCCGCTATTACCCTCACGCAAGCCCAAGGGGAAATCAGCCGCCTCGCGGACGAGCAGGCTCGAAGCGTTACCCGGGAAAACGGTGAAAAAATACGAAACTGGCTTGAGGAGTATATGGGCGCGGCACGAACCCTCGCTCATGTAATGGAAGGCTATAAAAGTATACCCCCGGAACAACGGCGCGGGTATTTTGATTTGATGCTCAAACAGGTACTCATAGCCTATCCTGAATTAAACGATGTCTGGGCCAACTGGGCCCCCAACGCCCTGGACGGTATGGACGCGTACTACGCCAATACTCCGGGAACCGACGAGACTGGGCGCTATATTTCGAGCTGGTACTATATAGACGGCATACCGCGCCTGGTGGCCATCATCTCCTTCGATTGGGACGCGGTCTTATCCCTGCATATAACCAGCGAGTATATTATTGACCCTGCGGAGTATATTGACCCTCTAACCGGAGAAAAGGTCCTTACTGTCGTTTTAGTGGCGCCGGTACGAGATAATGACGTTATTGTAGGTTATGTGGGGCTTACGGTTAAGGCCCCGGAGATACAGGCTATGGTGGAGCAGATTAACCCTTTCGGCGCTGGACATGGGATGCTCTTCAGCTCTGGGGGCATTGTGGCCGGGCACCGGGATGCTACGCGACTGGGGAAGCACCTACGGGAGACCGAAGCGGACACTTTCGGCCCCTTGCTAGACACCATGGTTGATGCGGTGAGCGCTGCCAGCGCCGCTTCGTTTGCATACCGGCCCGATCAATCGGATACCGTGTACCAATACTACACCGTACCCTTCACCATCGGCCATGTTCCGCAAGCCTGGACCCTGGTGGTGGGCGTTTCCCGCAGCACCATCATGGCGCCGGTGTACCGGATGCTTACCATAAGTGCGATCATCGGTTTGTTGAGCATAATCTTTATGTCCATAGGGGTTTTTTTCATGGCCCGTTCCATAAGCCGCCCCATAAAGCGCCTTGCCGATATGCTCAAGGATATTTCCGAAGGGGAAGGAGAGATGACCAAGCGGCTCGTTATTCATCGCAATGATGAAATTGGTGAGATGGCGGCGTCTTTTAATACGACCTTGGATAATATTCAAAAGCTCATTATCGATATTAAGGGGAAAGCCCTGTCTCTTTCAGACCTGGGGGAAGACATGGCTTCGTCTACCAAAGAGATAACCACCACGGCCCACGAACAATCGGCCAGTGTTTCCGAGATTGTGAGCACTATGGAAGGGAGCAAGCAGCTTTCCGAAGAAATGGCGAGCAGCACTGAGGAAGTGGCCCGGCTTTCTGCGGACACCCAGCGGTTCAGCCAAAAAGGGGCGAAGCTGCGGGATGCCAATGAACAAATGATGGAAGATATCCATCATCAGAACGGGAAGATCATTCATGAGATTAAAAACCTGGCGGATATGATCATCCATATCAATGAGGCCATAGGGATCATCGACAGCATAGCGGATCAGACCAAGCTCATTGCTTTTAACGCGACCTTAGAGGCGTCGTCCTCTGGGGAGAGTGGGGCGCGATTTTCCGTGGTGGCCGGTGAGATCCGGCGTTTTGCGGATAATGTGGCGGATTCCACTCGGGGGATTAAGCTTAAAATAGCGGATATTCAAAGCGCATCCACCACCTTGATCAGCGAAGCCTTGAGTGGTTCTCAGAAGATCGAAGCGGGCTATGAGCACATGAGCGCCCAGAAAGCGGTATTTGAATCAATTGTGGAAACCGCCCAGAATGTAGCGACTCGGTCGGCGCAGATTTCCAATTTAAGCAAGCAGCAAGAATACGCTTCGGCGCAGATTTTCGAGACCCTGAGGGAAATCTCCACGGGGGTAGATCACTTTGTATCGGCCACGGCCTCGACGTCGAAGACTGCGGAAACCTTAAATGCCATGTCCCAGGAATTACAGAAAGCGATTGCCCAATACCGCACCAGCCCCTAGGGGTCTTACAGGGGGCATCCGGCTGGCGTGTCTGGATTGCTTCGCCGTTTCGTTCCTCCAATGAC
>JAITJK010000229.1 GCA_031278935.1 Spirochaetaceae bacterium
CAGAGGAGAAAGCCATGGATTATAGACCTTGTTTAAATCCTGAAATAAAAAACGGCGCCTTTGTGCGGCAGAAAAACCGGTTCACCACGCCTTTCGGTACGAATCCTGGGGACCTTCCCGTACAAGCCGGGCGTTATCGCCTGATTTGGTGCGCCGCTTGTCCCTGGGCAACCCGGCAAATGATCGTGCGAAGTCTTTTGGGCTTGGAAAAGGCCATCAGTGTAGGTACCGTAGACCCGGTTCGACCGGCCAAACCCTACAGTGATTGGGCCTTCACCCTAGACCCCGGTGGCCTGGACCCGGTGTTGAAGGTCCCGTTCTTGAGCGATCTGTACAAACGTGCGGACCCAGCCTATACGGGCCGCTTTACGGTCCCCGCCCTCATTGACCTGACTACGGGGCAGGTGGTGAATAACGATTACTTTCACATGACCTACTATTTTGAAACCCAGTGGCGGGAGCTGCACGCCCCAGGCGCGCCAGACTTATACCCCGAGGCCCTTGGGGAGGACATTAAGGCCCTGAACGAGGTGATTTTCCACGAGATCAACAACGGCGTATATAAGGCTGGGTTTGCTCGTACCCAGGCCGCCTATGAAAAGGCCTACGCCCTGGTGTTCAAGCGCCTGGACTGGTTTGACGGACGGCTTTCGGTACAGCCCTACCTCTTCGGGGATAGGCTCACCGATTCGGACGTGCGGTTATGGGTTACTTTGGTCCGGTTTGACGTGGCCTATTACAATGCTTTCCGGCTGAACCGCAACCGGCTCATTGATTTTCCCCATTTGTGGCGCTATGCCCGCGCCCTGTACCGGCTTCCCGCATTCCGGGAGAATACGGATTTTGAGGCCATCAAGACCCATTACCACCGATGCTGCGATCCAGGAAATGTTCACGGGATTGTACCGAAAGGGCCGGATGTTTCGATATGGGATACCTAAAGGGAAGCATCGGGGCTTTAGAAGAAGGAGAAATCGACCAGGGGGCGGCACTGCTGGTGGAGGCCTTTGGGGATCGGCCTTTTTACCGGTATCTTGCGCCGGACCCGGTGGATCGACAGGAATTTCTCACGGTAAATTTTGCCTTACGCCTTAGGGAGGGCTTTGGGGTAAGCGATATACAGGTGTTCCGCGAGGAGACTGGGCGCATTACCGGTATTGCCCTATGGGCGCCCCCGGCCTTAGGGCCGAAACCGGAGGCTTCTGCGGAGGCTTCCGCGGAGGCTTCCGCCCTGGAAGCGGCGCTTGCGGGCTTTTCCCCCGGCCTTAGGGAGCGGTTTTTTGGCTTTCTCGCGCTTCTCACCTCGGCCCGGGACAAGGCGGTGCAGCAGCCCTATTGGTCCCTGGCTCCCCTAGCGGTGCTGCCCTCGGCTCAGGGACAGGGAATTGGGGGGGCGCTGCTTCGGGCGAAACTCCAGGACCTGGATGAGGCGGGGCAGCGTTGCTTTCTCGCCACTCAAGACCAGTGTAATGCGGCTCTATACGAGCATTTTGGCTTCAAAACCCTAGGGCAGGACCCTTTACCTGGCTCATCTCTGATACACTACACCCTAGTCCGCCATTTGCCCTAGAAGGGAATAGGAGTGCTACCGGGGACTTTAGGGTGAACGGAGCGAAGGAATCCAGTAAGGGGTACCCCACTGGATTCCTTAGAACTCCTTGACCTGTCCCCTTCCCCCCAAACCCAGTCGGTTTGCCAATCAGGAGGGAAACCGATCCGTTTCTTGGTTTTAAGGAACGGATCCGGTGGGAACGGCTTAGTATTCTGCTGGATTTAATGGCTTTAACTTGCTGGCAGACCCCTGACCACTTGATCCATAAAATTCAACAGAAATAGTATAGGTCTTATTATAGTAATAGCTGGAAGCGTTAATAACGGTGAAACTAACGAAGTATGTCCCATTTTTAAACCCATATCCGTCGCCGGTATAGCCTTCAACCGGGATGTTGACCACACCCGTATCCGTAATAGTAACATATCCAGTCCTGTCAAAGGCGTCCTCCCCGTTGCGCTCTCCGCCCCGGAACCGAATATGTTCCTCGTCGTCCTTGTGGCCACCGCTAACGGTTTTGTAGAAAATCTGGCCGTTCCTAAACCCTGACGCCATATCGTTGATGACGATGTAACCACTCCCATCGGCACTAGTGTTGCGGTTGCTATCGCCGTCATCGTCATCGTCTTCTAGGCGATAGTTGCACCCACTAAAGCCCAACATGAGTACCAGCGCTAGGCTGATACTCATCGGCAGAATCTTTCTTTTCATAATATCTCCTTACAATATGATATGAATATTATACAATATCATCAAAATATAAATCAATATAATACGATGCCACCTGCGGTGAGCGTAACCGGGGGCCGGGGGATCAGCCATAGGGACGTCGCTTGCAGGGTCAGACCCCGGGATCGTACTGGGATACGGTATGGGTCACTTCCTCAATACGCCTCCATGGCAAATGGCCACGGCAGATGGTGTTTGCGTCAAATTTTATAGATGTAGGTATTGACATTCTCCCTGCATAATCAGTATTATCTAAATCAAGTTGATTGCGTTCGTAGCTCAGATGGATAGAGCGACGGACTTCGAATCCGTAGGCCGCAGGTTCGAGTCCTGTCGGACGCAAGACCGGTAGCGGTTCGGTACGAGGGGGGAGGGGATTGCATGAGGGCCGCTAGCTCAGCTGGTAGAGCAGCAGACTCTTAATCTGCGGGTCGAAGGTTCGAACCCTTCGCGGCTCATTTTTTGCGGGAATAGCTCAGTGGTAGAGCGCCACCTTGCCAAGGTGGATGTCGCGGGTCCGACTCCCGTTTCCCGCTTATTGGTTTCTTTACTATTTACG
>JAITJK010000071.1 GCA_031278935.1 Spirochaetaceae bacterium
CTTATTATAGGAACCAAAACTGAGATCTACCTGGGCTCCGGCGCTGGGTACGATAGCCGGGACAAACACGAAGGCCACAATAACGATAACCAGCACGATGATGGTTCCCAAGAAAAGAAAAGGATGGGTCTTAAAGCGGCGTAGGAATTCGGCGGCGGGAGCGTCCCCCGCAGGGCCTCCCGTTTTTTTGATTTTTGACGCCATGAAGTTGCATACCTCTATATAAATGGACTTGTCGTTAAGCTGACTCCATCACCCTACTGGATTACAAGATCCTGGTCAACCCCATTTACCCTGGAGGCGTAGCCTCCGAAGGACCGTATGCTGAGGGAACGGGTCACTACGGCGGCAGTCAGAAGCGAGGAGTGAAGTGACGAAGCTATCCACCAACCAGGCAGCCCTTTCGATCTGTACCGTGCCTTAGAGCCCTTTGGATCTTTCAAAAGGAGTTTATTTTGCTTCAAAATGTTAATAAATGCACTTCGTAAGATAAATAATTTGTTTTAAAATGAAATTTCCGGTATTCCCAACCTAAATGAGACGCTCATACGGTAAATTATAGAATTTTTGTACCGAATTGCGGGAATGCGAGAAGTTTTGAGGAAAATACCGTGGTTTTTTGGGGAATTAGGTGAGTTTTGAAAGGAAATAAGGCGATAAGGAGGAACTCAAGGGGCGTTTTGTGGAGAAATACGACTGTGATACCGGGAACAAGTGAGGTTCTAAACCAAAATAGAGCAGTTATGAGGTGGGTAAATGAAATTTGGAAAGGGAAAAATCGAATCCTCTTATAGGAAAATACAGAAAAGAATAAAAACAAGAAGGGAAAGCACAAGATGGAGCGCTTGCAGATTCCTGATTCTCTGGGTACACTAAAACTAGTGTACGTTACGAGGAAGCTGTAGGCCAGCCCTTACCCCGGGCAAAGGCCGGCAAAGCCCTCGCAAACCATATATGCTAAGGATAATGCATGCAGTTCAGATCTACCCAATCGAATAAAGTCCTGGTTTCCTTTAAGGATGCCCTCCTTCGCTGCCTGCCTCTTGAAGGAGGGCTTTATGTCCCGACTTCGGTGATGGACTTGCGGCAGTTTTTTTTCTATATGGATACGGATACGGACTATCCCGAACTGGTAGCCACCGTAGCCCCGCCGCTCTTGCATGGGGAGCTTAACCCCTTTTCCGCGTCCCGAGTTGCCCAAAGCGCCTTTGCTTTTGAACCGGAACTCCAGCAGTTGGATGAGCGCTTTTCCCTCTTAAACCTCTATAACGGCCCTACCGGGGTATTTAAGGACTTTGGCATCTCCTTTCTCGCCGCAGTTATGGAAGAACTGCTGAAAAATAACCGCCGGGGTCTTTGTATCTCCGCGACCCGGGGAGACACGGGGATCAGCATGGCCCAGGCCTTTTACCAGCGCCAAAACATTATCGCCTGCCTACTCTACCCCTTAGGGTCCATCCGGGGCTTGGATCCTGATACCTTTATGGGTAATGGGGGGAATATCATTCCCATCCAAGTACAGGGTACCTTTGACGACTGCCAACGCCTGGTTATCGAGATCATCAAAGACCGCCTCTTTGCGGAACCTTACGGGATTACCACCGCCAACAGCCTGAATCCGGGCCGGCTTCTGCCCCAGGCCTTCTATTATCTCTACGCATTCATCAAGCTTAAGAAGCAGCTCAAAGGGGACCTGCTCTTCAGTGTGCCCTGCGGCAACTTCGGCAACCTCATAGCCGGCCTCTATGCCTGGAAGTTCGGTATGCCTGCCCAGGGCTTCATCGCGGCCATGAACGCGAACAATGCCTTTGGGGGCTTCCTGAACGGGGCGGCGTTTACGCCCCATGGGCTCATCCCCACGGTCTCTCCGGCCTTAGACGTGAGCGTTCCCTCTAATTATGAGCGACTGCTCTCGTTTTACGAGGAGGCCCCGGCGGTGATGCGGAACATGGTCTTCCCCGCGTCCATTGACGACCGGACCACCTTGGAAGTCATGGATAAGGTCTACAAGCACTACGGGGTTTGCCTGGATCCCCACGGCGCCGTGGCCTTTGCTGCGGCGGAGCGCGTGCTCGCGTCCCATGACCGGGCGGATGAAGACCCTCACGTAGTGGTCCTAGCCACGGGACATCCAGCCCGGGAAGCAGAGACCATAGCCAAAGCTACGGGGCAGACCATCGTCATGCCCCCAAAGTTGGGGGTCTTGAAGCGAAAACTCGAGCCTATGGCGATCATCAAACCCCATCTAGACGCCCTGGAAGGGGCTATTGCCAGCTGTATCTAGTAGCGGGGATGGTCTCCCTGTGGTAAGATACGGGATAAGGAGGATTTTATGAAAACGGTGTGTGGTATCGACCTTGGAACCCAAAGTTGCAAGGTCCTGATCTACGATTATGAAAAGAAAACTATCCTGGCCCGGGCCCAGGTGCCGGTGGATATGATTGCCGAGAATGACGGGACCCGGGAACAAGAGGCCTCCTGGTATGAGGGGGCCTTGAAACAGTGTTTCGCCGATATAGAAAAGACGAATCCCGGCCTCAAGGCCGGCATCGCGGCCATCGGAGTTTCCGGACATCAGCACAGTTTCGTGCCCCTAGACGAGGCGGGGAAGCCTTTGTACCGGGTGAAGCTCTGGTGCGACACCTCTACCTCGGCAGAATGTGCGGAACTTACCGCCCAAGCCGGAGGGGAAGCGGCCCTGATCGCCGAAACAGGTCTTCCCATGCGGCCCGGCTATACAGCCCCTAAGGTGTTGTGGCTTAAAAAGCATAGACCTGAGCTCTTTGCCCGGCTACGGCATATCCTACTCCCTCATGATTATATTAATTTCCTCCTTACCGGCGCGTACACCGCCGAGTATGGGGACGCATCGGGGACCGCCCTCTTTAACGTCCGCACCCGGAAGTGGTCTTCCCGGGTCTGCGATTCCATCGATCCGGTGGTTAAGGACAGCCTTCCCCGGTTGCTTGAGCCCGGAGAAGCTGCCGGGACCGTATCCGCCGCGGCGGCCAAAACCTTCGGCATTCCTGAAGGGGCCATCGTCGCCGCTGGGGGTGGGGACAACATGATGGGGGCCATTGGAACCGGAGCGGTGAAAGACGGCTTTCTCACCATGAGCCTTGGGACCTCTGGGACTTTGTTCGGCTTTTCCCGGGTTCCGGTGATCGACCCAAGCGGCAACCTCGCGGCCTTTTGTTCTTCCTCCGGAGGCTGGTTGCCCTTGCTGTGTACCATGAATTGCACCGTGGCCAGCGAAGAATTGCGCGCCCTCTTCGGCTTGGACGTAAAGAGCTTTGACGCCGAAGCCGCCAAAGCGCCCATCGGAGCTGGAGGGCTTGTGGTTTTGCCCTTTTTTAACGGGGAACGGACCCCGAATCTCCCCAACGGCCGGGCCAGCTTGAACGGGATTACCGCAGCCAACTTTAACCGAGAAAACATCGCCCGGGCGAGCCTTGAATCGGCCATCTTCGGGATGCGTATTGGTATGGAAGGCTTTGTCAATTTGGGCTTTAAGGCAAAAGAAATCCGGCTCATCGGCGGAGGAGCCAAAAGTCCCCTATGGCAGCACATCGCTGCCCAGGTAATGAACCTGCCTGTGCGGGTTCCTTCGGGGAATGAAGCCGCTGCCCTGGGAGGGGCGATCCAGGCCTTGTGGACCTGGAAGAAGGGAGACGAGGCATATTCCCTGGAATCCTTGGTGGAAGAACACGTGATATTGGAAGGGGGCGCGCGGGTAGACCCTGATCCGGCCTCGGTGGGGGCCTACAACCAGGCCTACACCACCTATTCCCGCTATCTTCGGGCCTTAAGCCCCTTGTATACCTAGCTGTTTCTTACTTCCGGTACGGCGTACCGGGTAATTTTTGGAGGTTGTATGGCGAATTATTTTGTGGGGGGTAAAGAGTACTTCCCC
>JAITJK010000152.1 GCA_031278935.1 Spirochaetaceae bacterium
ATAGGCGGTGAGATTCACCAGAATGTGAATCTGATAGCCCGAAAACAGGACCTCCAAGGGTGCAGGACGGGTAAAGGCCTCATGGATTTCCCCTTCGGTCCCGTGGATCAGGGCTTTGAGGGTGGTAAAAATATAGATCAGTTGGGGCCCCTTATCCACGCCTACCACGGTCTCGAAGCAGTTCGCCTTAATGGCCTGTTGTATACCTTGATACGCCCCGGTAATGACGTCCCCGTACACCGCGTTTAGTACCAGGTTATCATCCCCTTGGCCGTCTAGGGCGGCCAAAATCTCCAGTAACCCGAAACAGGGCCGCAAAAGACCCTGGAGTACCCAGCCCAATAAGCGCTTCCGGACAAAGGTGCGGATGTGGTCCTTCCGTTCCCCCAGCCAGGCTTCAGCCAGGTGGGTAAACCGGGGAAACCGAGGGGCGGGGTCTTCGATCACGTCAATAAGCCCCAAACGGGCCAGTATGGTGAAGGCCCGCAGGGCCATAGCAGAGGTGCTCTCCGCTTCCTGAAAGAGCTGGGGAAAGAGGAAGCCGGGGAAATAGGGTTTGAGAAGCCTCGCGGCGTAGGCCACCTCCCAGAGGTCCCGGGACATAAGGGGGCTTTGCAAGGGGATATAATACTCTTTGGAGAAGTGCAGAGTCTTAGGGAGGAGGGGATCCCAGCGGCACAGGTCCTCCCGCAGGGAATCCAGAGGGGTAGCTTCCGAGGCTGGATCATAAGAATAGATGCCGTAGACTTTAAGAGTCTCAAAACCGGCACAGGCATCCAACACCAGGTCTGTCATAGTCTCATCCGCAAGGTGCAGGTCCTCAAGAATAAGGATAGGGACCCGCTCGAGGTCTTGCACCACGGTCATATACGCGCGGACCAGCTGGGTAAAGAACCGACGGCCCTGGACTAGCAAGTAGCCGGAATATTCATCCATAAGCCGCTCTTGAAAGAGCACGTGCTGTAAGCCTTCCAGTTCCCCCAGAACTTCTGGGACGGCATGACCCTCAAGGAGGCCGCGCACTGGCGGACTGTACATATCTGCCAAGGCGCCCAGGCTTTTGCGGGGGCTGAAGCGGAGAATCATCGGTGGAATCTCCCCCAGGGCTTCCGCGCAAAACCGGTACAAGGCCACGCGTTTTCCCATGAAGGCCGGCCCCACCAAGACCGCGTTAGTAGCGGCCCCGTAGCGCAGGATGTGTAGCATCTTGTCCTTCATACCGGAGCGTTGCTGCAAAGACTCAGAGATACCTTCGGAAGAAAGGCCAAAGCGTTTCATCTGAACATAGGTGGTGAGGAAGGCGGGTAGCGGCGGCTCAGGACTCGCCAATTCTGCGGGCCCGTCAAAATCCACATAGGGGCTGAGGAAGGGCTGCACTGACCGCTCGCACCAGATCCGGGACCCCCCCGATAGGGCGGCCAGGTTGCTGCCGATCCAGCCCTGTACATAGTCTTCCAGGTCTTCGCTCACCACCAAGGAATACCCGTAGAGTTCGGAATCCGCCTCGCCCAGCAAGGCGGTAATCTCTTCCAAGAAGGTAATGATCGTGAGCCATATCCCTAGGGCCTGTTTATTGAAGTACCCGGTGATGATCCGGTGTTTATGTTCTACTATGGCCCCGGCTCCTTCCAGGGCTTCCACGATAGCTTTTTCTAATTGCAGGATCAACTGCGGCCTAGTCCGGCGGAGTTGGGTTCTGAATCTCAGGAAAAATAACACTTGTATCATATTGTTTCACGTCCCCCTTTCCAGTATATACTAAAAGCCGAGGAGCAGCATGGTATGAAACCGGTACTTACCCATTTTGACGCTCAGGGCAACGCGATTATGGTGGATGTCTCGGCCAAGCCAGACAGTCTCCGCATGGCTCAAGCCCGGGGACGTATCACCGCCCAGCAAGAAACCCTGGACCTGATTCGGCGAGGCGCGGTACAGAAAGGTGATGTGCTAGGGACGGCCCGGCTTGCAGGCATCATGGCGGCCAAGAGAACCGCGGAACTCATTCCCCTGTGTCATCCCTTGTGCTTTGATTCCTGCGCCATCGAGTTTACCCTGCACGAAAACCCCGGCGGATCCCCTTGCGGGTATATCGAGGCGGTTTGCACAGTACGGCTCAGGGGCAAAACCGGTGCGGAGATGGAGGCGCTTACCGGCGTAAGTGTAGCCCTTCTCACGATTTACGATATGTGCAAGGCTGCTGACCGCGGCATGGTTCTGGGGGAAATCCGTCTTTGGGAAAAATCCGGTGGCAAAAGCGGCCACCACCACTTGCTGCAACCTGCCGTATACGGATAGCACCGCAAGTGTTTCCAGGCTGGTAAGCTGGAAGTACAGCGCTTCAACAGTACCAGGGTCGTCTCGTCCCTTATCCACGCTCACGAGGGGGACGATACAGCCACCACAGGGGTAACCGATGCGCTTGACCTTTGCCTACGGCTTGGGCGCTATCCCCACCGGCTGGTTGGAAACCTAGACCGGGCGGAGAAAGGGGGCCCTCTTTTTTGTACTACCCTCCATTCTCTGGCTTAATCAGCAGGTGATGAAGATTTGTTCTGGGGTACTAGACACCACCCCGGTATATTGGGTATATTAGATTCAATGGCGCCGTACCCAAGCGGTAAGGGAGAGGTCTGCAAAACCTTTATGCAACAGTTCGATTCTGTTCGGCGCCTGTAACAAAAGAGGCTTGTTCAAGCTTGGTTTGAA
>JAITJK010000194.1 GCA_031278935.1 Spirochaetaceae bacterium
AGCCCGGGAATTCCTTGATCAGGGCCACCAGGTTACGGTGTACGATAACCTTTCAAGCGGTCTACGGGAGAATCTTTTCCCCGATGCCACCTTTATCCACGGGGATATCCAAGACTATCCTCGCTTGGTTCGGACGGCCCGGCGAGGCTTCGACGCCCTAGTCCACCTAGCTGCGTACAAAGCTGCGGGAGAATCCATGGTAAAGCCGGAAAAGTATTCCTTGAACAACATCAACGGGACCATGCACCTCCTTAATGCGGCGGTAGAGGCCCATATCCCCGGTATTATTTTCTCTTCCAGCGCGGCGGTCTACGGAGAACCTGTGTATCTGCCGGTGGACGAGCAACATCCTACAAGGCCTGAAAACTATTATGGCTTTACCAAACTTGAGATCGAGCGTTTTTTGGGGTGGTATGAGAAACTCAAAGGGATTCGTTTCGCTGTACTCCGGTATTTCAATGCTGCAGGCTACGATGTACAGGGCCGTATCGCCGGGCTTGAACAAAACCCGGCCAACCTCATTCCGGTGGTCATGGAAGCGGCTTGTGGAATCCGGGAAGAGGTGCAGGTCTTTGGAAATGATTACGACACCCCCGACGGGACGGGAGTCCGGGATTATGTTCATGTTAGTGATTTGGCCCGGGGGCATGTAGCAGCCTTGGATTACATCCAGCAGCACCAGCACAGCCTCACGGTGAATTTGGGAAGTGAGACAGGCTTTTCCGTCCTGGAAATCCTTGAGGCCGCCCGTAGGATAAGCGGAAAGCCCATCCCTGCGAAGATAAGCGGCCGCAGGCCAGGAGATCCGGGAACCCTCACCGCTTCTGCCGCCTATGCCCGCAAGACCCTGGGCTGGAGCGCCCGGTTTTCGGACCTCGATACCCTGGTGGGCTCTAGTTGGCAGGCCTACCGGAAGCGCTACCCCCACGTTTAAGGACTGCGAGGAGAAACGATGGTGAACCAAGGCATTGACGTGTTTATTGATAGGGCTCTCCCCCTGGTGGTGGAGTTAGAAACCGAGCTCACCAAGCGGCCTGCCATAGCCCCAGTATCCGGGGGTGCGGGGGAGCTGGACAAGGCGGAGTTTCTGGAATCCTGGCTTAAAGGCCAGGGCATCACCACTCTAGAACGGTACGACGCCCCGGATCCCTGGGCCAAGGGCGGGAAACGGCCTAACCTGGTGGCCACGCTTGGGGGTCTTGAGGACAGTCCGCGCCTATGGATTATGACCCATCTCGATGTGGTCCCTCCGGGGGAACGAAACCTCTGGGACAGCGATCCCTGGGCCGTGGTCCATAAGGAGGGACGGCTCTTTGGCCGGGGCGTAGAGGACAACCAGCAGGGACTTACCGCCTCGGTTATCGCGGCCCTGGCCCTGGTGAAGCAGGGAATACGCCCTCCCCATACAGTAAAGCTCCTATTCGTCGCCGATGAGGAGGTAGGCAGCGAGTACGGCATCCAATGGCTCCTTAAGAACCAGTGCCTTTTCAAGCCCGGAGACATGGTTCTCGTCCCAGACGGTGGAGATTGTGTGGGGGCGACCATAGAAATCGCCGAGAAGAACCTTCTGTGGCTTCGGTGCCAGATCACCGGGGTCCAGGCCCACGGTTCCCGGCCTCATCAGGGGGTTAATGCCCATCTGGCCGCAGCGGACCTGGCCCTGAGCCTGCATACCGGGCTATCCCAGGCCTTTCCCCAGCGGGATCCGCTCTTTGTGCCGGATTATTCCACCTTCGAGCCCACCAAGCACGAGGCCAATGTACCGAACATCAACACCATTCCGGGGGAAGAGGTGTTTTACATGGATATGCGTATTCTGCCCCAGTATACAGTGAAAACGGTGATGGAAGAGGTGCACAGGATTAAAGCCCAGATTGAGGCTAAGTACCGGGTCCGCATCACCGGTACGCCGGTACAGACCATGGAATCCTTGCCCACCCCGGCGGATACGCCCCTTGCGGCCTTACTTTCCCAGGCGGTGAAGGAGGTGTACCGGGTGGACACTCGGCTTATTGGCGTAGGCGGCGGTACTGTGAGCGCTCATCTACGGAACGCGGGTATCCCTGCGGTGGTATGGTCTCGACTGGACAACACCGCCCACCAACCCAACGAGTACGCGATCCTTGACAACATTCTAGGAGACGCCAAAGTTATGGCCCGTCTTATGTCTCGCCAGGGGCTACCTGACTTGAAGGCCTAGTCTCTGAGGAGTCGCGTGGTTAGGGGACAGTTCGACCTCGCTTCGGTTTCTGCCGCTCAGGCCTGAAGGTATGATAACGTGAGTTCGATAGCATAGGGGTCAGACCCCTAGCGAATTCATGGTATCTTAATGTACAGCGTGTGAGTCTTGCCATGACACGCCCTGCGTTAATGAATCTGCCAGAGAATACAGACCTTTTCCAAAATTGCACAGAGCGTAAGGGCCTTACAATCGCTCTCTGAAAAGGGTTTTCAAATACGCAACGCTATCCACGTTTGGGGGCCTTAATCGGGTAGTGAGACGTCAAGGCTTCGACCTTGTCCCGGATAGTCTGGCCCTAGCCGCAGGTCATAGGTGAGGAAAGCCGAACCTCCCCGCCACATGTATACCAGCCGTTCCGCCGGGTAAAAACGTCTCCGGTGTTTCCTGGCTTTTGATAATTCCTCGAACATCACCGCACTCAATTTGTACCTGTTGCAACCGAATTGCATAATCAGCATTGAATCCCGCCCTTTACCCGGAATTTCCCGGTTTTCAGACGATTTTTGCCCATAAATCAGGCTTTTATAGGGTTTTGAAGTTATTTGAAGAAATTTTAACGCCAGTACCGGGACTCACATTTTCTCACGGTTTTCTCGCACTTTTCACATTCTATTTTTGGAATTTTCGGCGGACTTTTTTCGCTAATTCTTTACGGCATATAGACTTACGGCATCGCGGGGGCTTCCCTCGAAATTCAAATTTTCCCAGTCCCCCACAGCCGCCCTGGAACAAGGTCAATCCATGCGTGCTGTCGCCGAATCCCTGGGGAGAAACCCCGCGTCCATCAGCCGGGAGATAAGAGAGAACCGAATGGATCGTCCCCTTATCCTCTTGATATTTCTCCCTTGCTAAGGTATATTATAGAGGTTAAACTTTACATGGGCGTGGCGGCGTCCGCAGACTTAAAGTTCTGATAAAAGATTTCAGGAAAGGGATGGTTGGTTACTATGTGCTATTCCGCGCGTTTTACCACAGAACATCATAACAGAATGTCTCTAGCGGGCCTCTGCTGTTTTTTCTCTTACCCCCCCCCCCCCCCCCCCGTTGGGCAATCTAGAATATAATTTTCCACCGCTTCTTTCAATAAACAAACGATACCGTATAGTCCAACAACGGAAACTGTCCCATCTATCGTGTTGCGAAATATATCTTTGCCAAAACCGCATCTACCGTCGCCGGTATATAAAGGGAGGCATAGAATGACATAACGGCAAAAATCAAAAACGCTGTTTCAATCGACAGGTAGTATTTCTCAATAGTTCATCTACGGCGAAGATTGTTAAAAATTGTTTTGCTATTTTAGGTGGGCTGGTGTTTTATGCTAAAGTTTATCGGCACAGGCGCTCTCTATATATCTTAAGACTTTGTATAGTTTAAAAATTATTAAAAAATTTATGAGAACTATTGATTAAAAATGTTTAGTTTGTTAAATTTGCGTTGGTTAGTTAATAGATACTAACATAATATTTCTAGGAGGTCCTTTTATGAAAAGGAGCGATTTTCTTTTCGGCAAGGCATTAAGCGTAGTAGGATTTGTTGTCTTTGTATTGCTGGCGGCGGGATGCGATAATGGAAGCACAGAAATACAGCCTAATGAGGAGCCAGTAATTGTAGATGGTCAAGACGTATCCGCGCTGATAAATTTGGCGGCAATAAGGGATGGCAAAGGAGAATATGATTTTTCCAAGTTGGATTTGACGAATACCGCAGTCTTCAAAGACGGCAAGGACGGCTCATATCTGGTTACCATCGGAGAGGAAACGCGCCTTGTGGGGGATACAACACTAAAAAGATGGGCTGGCGTGTGGGAGACATGGCAAGATTATATTAACCCGGATGCGGGCAAGGCGGCGCAGTATCCCTACCTGGAAAAGGCATGGGGAATCGCTTACGACGCCTACATCGCGGCGTTCACGGCTGCCGGCATGGGAGATGCGATGAAGACGATGTACCCTGACGTGGAGGCGCTCAAAAAGTATTGGGAAGGCATGACCGGTACCAAAGGTGTGTCTTCTTTACTGGTTGCGCAGAATAACGATTCAGACTATGTCTTATTGTGGCTTGGGGCAAACGGAACCTTGTACTCAGGAGGTTATACCATGATTGGCAAGATGGTCAAAGGGCTTGAGAACGCAGTTATGTATATTTTTGAGGCTAATGGGTCTGCTGCTAACGCTGCGGCGTATAAATATCTTGTCACCATGGCGCCTGATATGGAGGGAGACAGCACGTACCCTATAGCGGCTCATTATCATTTTCAATTCGGCCCTGTGCTTGATGATCTGTTGAATAACGGTCCGCTCTATAATGGGACTGACAAAAATATTAAAGACGCAAAATGGTACGCAACCATGATTGATTCAACCGCGTCTGGCTTGGCAAAGTATAATGTCATCTTAGGTATGCACAGAGCTGAAAAGTGGAAAGAATTGCCCAACGATTAAACCCGGTTTGATGGTGGAGGGCTGCTTCTGTAACGTGAGGAAACGGAACGGTAAATTCTGTGTACCTACTTAATCAGAATAAAGCATGAAGGTTAAAGATACCGCAGGGCTTGTCCTGCCTTGTGGGTCTTGACCTGTATGAAGTCTTTTTTATCGCTCTCAGCGTAGCGTTTCTGAAACTTCCCCATAATGAAAAGGTTGCGGAGTTTTGTGCCCTGTTCCCTGATATGATCTATCACCTATACACCTCCCACCCTCCTGTTAGACATCGGCTATTAAAAGATTAACCTTAATAGGCCGAGAGAGAGCATACTAACCCCGGGATTAGTAAATTGGGAACCCAGAAAATTTCTTTCCCGCCGGTGGCCCCCAGGGTTTTTATCCGCGCGTCCGTAAGACCACAGCCAGCCGTAGGTGTTGCTTTTCGTACTGGACAGAATGACCGTGGCAAGTAGTTTTCACACTGGCTTCGCGTCAATGTCCGCCATCCGGGTACTGAACTCATCCTGGAATGCGGTGTGAAGGTCGTTCAAAACGGTGTCGGGGATGATCGTTTTTTACCTTCCTTGATTTTTTGAAACTCATCAGCGGTGTAACCAATCGCTTTGGCAAGAGCAGTTTCCTCGGTGTTCAATACAGCGCTACCACCTTTGGCTACCGGAGGCGCTCCTTGTGGAGCTTGCGTTTCTGTGCTGATGATAGCCAGCCTTTTTAATGAAGATAGTTTCCATTTTTTTAAGTCCTTCCTGCACGGCGTTGAGTTCGATAAATGGAGGCCAGAGCTTCCACCTCAATCGTCGTTTCTTTAAGAATCAATGCCAAAAACATTGCCTTGGTCATACTTACCTCCGTATAATTTTTTTCTGGCCCCTCGGTCTTCAGCGCCGATAATTGTAAGTTAGAGGAATTGATGAGGGCGGTACATAAGTCGCAGATATTTCCGAGCTGGCAAGTCGGAGGTGCAGCACTTCAACATCACCAGGGTCATCTCGTCCCTTGCCAATGCTCACGAGGGGGACGATACGGACACCACGGCGGTGGTAACCGGTGCGCTTGCCGGGCTTGCCTACGGACCGGACGCGATTCCCTCCGGCTGACTGGAAGCCCTGGTCGGACACAGGAGGATTTGCCGGGGTTACTTCGGTCCATTCCCCATAGGAGAAAAGGAGACCCTTTTTTTGTACTATACGCAAAGCCATGACAATCACCATTCCCTAATCTATTCTTTGGCTTATACATTCGTACTAGACCCCCGGTTTGAGTAAACGTAATGGTCTCATACAGAATAATACTGGCCAAAGAGTCGGTTTTGCTTTATATAGGGACCACAATTCCTACATATATACTGTCTCTCGTATCTCGAGTCACCTGCGGGATTCCGGATCGTCGCCTTCTATGTAAGTAACACATTACTTTTTTTTAGCCCTGGCATTATTTTTTTATTTTTCTTGACAGGAAAAACAAGGCATTTTAGACTAAATACAGGTGAAACAAGAGATGGGGGAAAAAATGGACGAGGAATACATTACATTACAGGTAAACGGCGTGCCAGTACAGGGCCCGGGGTATAAGAAACTGCTGGACTTTTTGCGGGAAGACTTACAGTTAACCGCCGCAAAAAACGGCTGCGGTTCCGGCGCCTGCGGGGCTTGTACCGTGTTAGTAGATGGCAAGGCCATGCGCGCCTGTATTCCCACCTTGACTAAACTGGCCGGAAAGCAGGTTATCACCTTGGAGGGTCTTTCCCCGCGGGAACACGCGGTCTATACCTATGCCTTTGCCGAGACCGGCGCGGTCCAATGCGGATTTTGTATCCCCGGTATGGTCATGAGCGCCAAAGCCTTGCTGGATCGCGAAAAAGACCCGGAGGACGAAGCCATTCGCAAAGCCATCCGTTCCAATATTTGCCGCTGTACCGGGTATGTCAAGATTAAGGATGCTATCCACTTGGCCGCCCGCTTGTTCCGGGAAGAAACCTCGGTTCCCAAACCGCTCCTCACTGGTGCGCTGGGAGAGAATTGCCATCGGGTCGACGCTGCGGCCAAAACCCTGGGTACGGGCAAATACGTGGACGATCTCTCCTTTCCGGGGATGCTCCACGCTTCGGCGGTCCGGCCTGCTCATCCTAGAATCCGGATTCTTAAAATTCACACGGAAGCGGCCACGGCCCACCCGGACTGTGTGGCGGTGTTTACCGCCAAGGACGTACCGGGGAATAACAAGATCGGCCACCTGGAGTTTATTTCCGATTATGATGTATTCATTGCCGAAGGAGATATTACCCGCTTCATTGGGGACGCCCTGGCCCTGGTAGTCAGTACCCGTAAAGAAAGCCTTCAGGCTATCAAAGAACTGGTTGCCGTGGACTATGAGGTGCTTGAGCCGCTGACGAGCCCGCAAGCGGCTATGGCCGAGGGTGCGCCCCTGATTCACGCCAAGGAACGGAACATCCTTTCCCATGAACACCTGATTCGGGGAGATGCGGATGCGGTGCTCGCCCAATCCGCTTATGTAGTAACCCAGCACTATTCCGTACCCTTTACCGAACACGCCTTCATGGAGCCCGAATGCGCTATCGCCCTTCCTGAAGGGGACTCAGGGATAACCCTCTATTCTGCAGGCCAGAGTGTCTATGACGAACAGCGGGAATGCGCTCGGATGCTAGGCATTGCTCGGGAGTTCGTCCATGTTAAGGGGCAGCTTGTAGGGGGCGGTTTCGGGGGTAAGGAAGATATGAGCGTACAGCACCATGCCTGTCTTGCCGCCTGGCTCCTGAAAAAACCCGTGAAGGTCCTGTTAAGCCGGCAGGAAAGTATTCATATCCATCCCAAGCGTCATGCTATGGAAATGGATTTCACCACCGGCTGCGACGCCGATGGAAAACTCACCGCCATGAAAGCGGTACTTGTGGCGGACACCGGGGCTTACGCTTCCCTGGGCGGCCCAGTGTTGCAACGGGCCTGCACCCATGCGGCAGGGCCCTACAATTACCAGGTGATCGACATTGACGGTAAGGCAGTGTATACGAATAATCCTCCGGGTGGGGCTTTCCGGGGCTTTGGGGTCTGTCAAAGCTGTTTCGCTACGGAAAACAACCTCAACCTTCTGGCAGAGCAGGTAGGGATTTCTCCCTGGGATATCCGGTACCGGAACGCTATTCGTCCCGGTCAGGTGCTTCCCAACGGCCAAATAGCCGGGGATGATGTGGAACTGGAAGCCTGCCTTAAGGCTGTCCAGGGAGTCTATGACGAGGCCCGGGCTCAAGGGAAACCGGTGGGGATTGCCGGCGCCTTAAAGAACGCGGGGATAGGCGTGGGACTCCCTGATATAGGCCGATGTATTCTCTCCGTAGAGCAGGGGCTGGTGCATATACGGACCAGCGCCGCCTGTATCGGCCAGGGGCTTGCCACGGTTACGACCCAGATCGTCTGCGAGACCGTGAAGATTGCTCCGGACAAGGTGGTGGCCGAGCCTCCCGATACCCGGCGGACCCCTAACTCCGGCACCACTACCGCCTCCCGGCAGACCGTATTCACTGGAGAAGCGACTCATCTGGCCGCCTTAAAGTTGCGCTCTGCCCTGGAAGCGGTAGGATGTGACCTCTCCCGGCTGGAGGGAGAGGAATTTTACGCGGAATTTTCCGGTGTAACGGACCCTATGGGCAGCGACAAACCCAATCCCGTGAGCCATCTGGCCTACGGCTACGCCGCTACAGTGGTCATCCTGGACGATGCGGGTAAGATAGAAAAGATCGTCGCCGCCTATGACTTAGGCACGGTGATCAACCCCAAAGCTGCAGAAGGGCAGATCGAGGGGGGGATTCTCATGGGTATGGGCTACGCCCTTACCGAGGACTTTCCTTTGGAAGGGGGTTTTCCCAAGGGGAAATACGGAACCCTGGGGCTGATTCGGGCGACCGAAGCGCCGGATATGGAGATCATCTTGATGAAACCCAAGCACCCGGCGCCCCTGACCTACGGGGCCAAGGGCGTGGGGGAACTGGCCACCATTCCCGTATGCCCCGCCATAACCGAGGCCTATTATGCCAAGGACGGAATCCTGCGGAGCAAGCTGCCTAT
>JAITJK010000197.1 GCA_031278935.1 Spirochaetaceae bacterium
ATCCTTGGGATGGACAAATTTCCATTCATCCACTAATCCGAGATATTTCAGCAATGCGCTGCATGCCAAGCCGTCAAAGTCAGATCGAGTTACTAGTCTCATGTGATACCACCCAATACGTATGTATAGTGTTGATTTAATCCCTTGTCTCCCGAAAATACAAGCACCTACTGTGGCCCACCTGCCGTGGCCCACCTGCCGTGGAGGCATATTGGAGGGCCGGGTGGTGATGGAGTGGCGTTCCTGCTAGAGGCCGGGCGTGCTACGTAAGTAGGAAGTGAGACGCACCTCATCCGATCTGAACGCAGGGATGTACATCCGATATCTAACTACCCAGGCCCCAATAGGCCTCCACGGCAGGTGGCTAGGCGGGATAGGGCCAGAGTTTACCCTCAGGGCCCTGCAGCAGGTAGACAAGGCCCTGGGAGTCCACCTGCTCTCCGGCTATCACACCCTGGTGCAGGGGGATTTTACCGCCTCCCCCTGGGAGGTCCAACGCATACACCGGCAGCCCTAAACCAGATATATGTCGCTTAAGTTCTTCATACAAGGCAAGCCCGGTTTTTAAGGGTACTCGGAAATGAGCCGTCCCTGGAGCCAAATCCAGCTGGAATAGATAGTAGGGAGAAAGGCCCAGTTGCAGGCATTCCCGAAAAAGAGCGGCCAAAACCTGGGCGTCGTCGTTGATCCCCCGAAGTAATACGGTCTGCACATGCACCGGAATCCCCTGATCCACGCAGGTGCGCAGGGCCTCCTGAGTACCTGCCGCCAGTTCCCGAGGGTGGTTGCTTTGTATCACCATACGCAGGGGCCGGTAGGCCCTGAAGAGCCGTACCGTTTCCAGGGTAAGCCGGCTAGGCTGGGTAATGGGAAGGCGGGTGCAGATCCGAAGTAGGAGGCCCGGTCGGGCAATCCGGAGGGACTGGAACAGGGTGGCCAGGGTACCGTCTTCGGCCATTAAGGGATCCCCCCCGGAGATGAGGATTTCTCGGATTTCAGGATGACCCTTGAGATAGACCAGAACAGGCAGGAGTTCCTCCCCGGAGATAAAGTGCTGAGGCCGACTCATCCACACCCGGCGGAAACAATAGCGGCAATACCCGGCGCAGCTTCCCCCTGCAAGGAGCAAGGCCCGATCCCGGTATTGGTGTACCAGTCGGGGCGCGGCTTGGTGCTTGGCCTCTCCCAGAGGATCCGCCAAAGCGAAAGGATCTGGCACGCCTTCTGCGGGATAGGGCATGAACTGCTGCCGGATGGGGTCGGTCTTATCGGGTTTTGCTAGGGCTGCAAAGTGGGCACTGACCATGAAGGGGAGGCCCCCGGATGCGTTGAGGGTTTCTATGAAAGCGGCCTCCTGGGCATCCACCGAACTGACTAGGGGTTCGGGGAGCTCCTTCCAAGAGGTGATGAAAACCTGGGACATGATAGGAGCACCATACCCTAATCCGTCTCTCTGGGCTACCACTTACCGCCACCTGCCGTGGAGGCATAGCCCCTGACTGGCGGGTGGTTACCACTTAACCTCAATAGGCCTACCACAGGTATGTTTCAGGACAGACCTTAGCCGGGAGTTTTCTTCGGGGGCCGTTTATCCGGGTCTGGAACACAAACCGCTCCTTCGTTTCTTGGAAAACCCTGGTAAACATCGTTAAAGTCTTGTGCTGGCGGAACAGAGTTTTCCGGTCGTTAATACCGGTGCGGACTTCGTACCACACCCCACGTTGGAGCACCCGTAAAGGTCTCATACAAAAATATAAGGGTCCAAGATGTGGTTTTGCTTTAATCGAACCGGTATTGTTAGTTCCTAGAGGAGCCCTGGGCCATGACTGTACGTCCTTTCCCTTATGGGTTATGCTTATGCCTACGGTTCTCCCCGGCTAAGGCCGCGTCCGCAGCGGCTCCGCGAAAGGACTATATTATGGAAACAAAAAGCCGCGTGGTAGCGGTATTAGCGATTGGTTCTACCAGTATCCGAGTCCTCGTCGCGGAGCTCTCCCCCAAGGGCCCGTGGCAGGTATTAGATAAGGCCGGAAAGCCCATAACTCTGGGACGGGATGTGTTTACCTCAGGCCAAGTATCCCGGGAGTCCTTATTAGAATGTCTTTCGGTATTACGGTATTTTAGAGAGCTGTTGGCAGGTTGGGGAATATTGGACGAGGATATCTACGCGCTGGCCACCAGCGCCCTCAGAGTCGCCCGGAACCGGGATGTGTTTGTGGATCGGGTCCGCCTGGCTACAGGATTCAAAATAGTCATCGTCGAGGGTATAGAGGAGAATCGGCTCATTTATCTTGCGGTGCGCTTTGCCTTGAAGCAGGATTTTTCCCCCTTCTGGGAGGACAATACCATGATTATTGACATTGGCGGGGGGGCCACGGAGATCATGCTGCTGGAACGAGGTAAGATGGCAGCGGCCCATAGCTTGCACTTAGGGACGCTGCTTATGGAACAACAATCCCGGCTAGCCGTGGGTTCCGCCTGGTCTAAGCGCTACCTACGGGAGCGAATCCGCCATACCGCGGCCTCTTTAAGCGCTGAGGTGAACCTGGCCCATATCAAAAGTTTTGTAGCCGTAGGATCGGATACCCGCATTGCCGCAGCTCTCATCGGAACGGAGCTCAACGAGCATTGCCGGATCATCTCCCGGGAGGCCTTTATGGCCCTAGTACGGCAGGTCCAGTATTACAGCACCGAAGTCTGTGTACAGAAGCTGCATATCCCCTATGCGGAAGCCGAGGGTCTAGTTCTGGGACTCCTGGTGTATAAGCAGTTTTTAGAGCACACCAGCGCCTCCCAGGTGGTAGTTCCTGACGTGTCTCTACGGGAGGGCCTGCTCATCGACCTTGCATTAGGGGTGGAGCCGAAGCTACAGGAGGAATTTTTTTCCCAAATCATCGCTTCCGCAGCCAATCTGGGGCGCAAGTACCACTACGACCAGGCCCATAACCGGTATGTGGCGGACCTGTGCCTCTTCCTCTTTGACGCCCTGGGCCCTGAGCACGGTATGAACCGGCGAGAACGAATGATGCTGGAAGTGTCGGCTCTGCTACACGATATTGGGATGTTCATCCGCGGAGAGAATCATCATAAGCACGGCCAGTACATTGTGGTGAATTCCGAGATTTTCGGCCTGCGCCGGGATGAATTGGAGATCATCGCCAATGTGATCCGCTACCATCGCGGGGCGCCTCCTTCTTCTGGGGACATCGACTACATTGCCCTGCAACGGGCGGATCGTAACCTAGTGCTAAAAATGGCCTCCCTGCTCCGGGTAGCCGACGCGCTGGACCGGGGCCACACCCAGCAGATAAGCCTCTTGCAGGTGGAACGGAAAAGTGAGGTTTTGGTCCTGCATACCGTGGGAAACCGGGACCTGAGCTTAGAGCTGCGGGGACTGGAAGAAAAAGCCGGTCTGTTTCAAGACGTTTTCGGGTATACGGTGCTGTTGGTGTAAGGCTCTACCGTAGGCCCCACTATAGGGGTTTCAAGATAGACCTTTACTCGGAAGTCTTCTTTAATGGGGGGAATCGGGACTGGAATCCGGGCGAATTGTCGCCGATTATGCGGGCGCTGGGATAAAATGAAGCGGAAATAGGCATAGAAAAGGAGGGATGGGTGGTATTTTCCCATATTGGGGGCTGACCCTCGTTCCCGCCCCGTACTCTCTAACCATGCGGCTAGTCAGGGGCTTTAAACCCGCTGGCGCTTCTCCACGGCAGGTGGCAGGCGGTTCCCCTGCGAGTATCCGCGAACCATACCGGTCTCCCCAGATATGTCCTTCCCGGTCCTCCGCCCGGTTATACCGCTGGGCAAACACCTGTTTTAGCCACTTCATGATAGCCGGGAGTTGCAAGCCGTCCTCGGGCTTGATATAAAACGTGAGCCTATCATCCGTAAGACATAGTCCCCGAATCTGGAACACGAACCGCTTCTGCGTCTCTCGGAAAACCTGGGCGAACAGGGCCAAGGCCTTAGGGCGCCGGAACACGGGTTCCCGGTTATTGATACGGGTACGGACTTCGTACCATACCCCGCTTTGAAGCACACGTAAAGGTCTCATAAAGAATACTATGGCCCAGAGATGCGGTTTTGCTTTAATTCGGGACCACTATTTTGGGAAAATACAGAAATCCCCGGTGATGGAACGCAGCGCTATTGACAGAGTCCTGAGAACGGGGATATGCTTCTTCACATACAGAGGACTAGGGCTTTATAGTAGAGCGGGCGTCCTTTTTCGGGCAGTAGCGCAGGGGTAGCGCGCTTGGTTCGGGACCAAGAGGTCGTGGGTTCAAATCCCACTTGCCCGAAAGTAATTTGCTGTTATATATGTCGTGATTTCAATGAACATTTCTTAACGCACCGTGTTGAGAGTCTTGGGGTAGGGCGAAGGTTCCCGGGCAACGGGCTTGTAGCCTAGTCGAGGGTTTGGGTACAATAGGCCTATGTTAGATAAACTTACCCAGAAAATATCCGATGCCCTAAGGACCATTTCCGGCAAGGGCACGATTACCGAAAAAAATATCAATGATGCGGTGGAAACCATCAAGATGGCCCTGCTGGAGGCGGATGTCAACTTGCGGGTAGTTCGGCGCTTTGTCAATGCCACCTTGGACGAGGCCAAGGGGGAAAAGGTCCTGCGCTCGATCAATCCGGGACAGCAGTTCGTCAAGATCGTCCATGATAAACTGGTCTCTTTCCTGGGGGATACGAAACAGGACCTGCACCTAAAAGGTCCGGATACCCTTTCCTGTATCCTTATGCTGGGGTTGCAGGGATCGGGAAAGACTACCAGCGCCGCTAAACTGGCCTTGAGGCTCAAAAAAGAGGGTCGGCGACCCTTGCTCGTGGCTTGCGACTTGGTCCGGCCCGCAGCGGTGGATCAGCTGGTGATTCTGGGGAGTCACGTGGAGGTCCCGGTGCATAAGTGCCCCGGAGTCACGGACAGCGTCCTGGTCTATAAAGAAGCGGTGCAGTGGGCCAAGCAGAATATGATCGATACCTTGATCCTGGATACCACAGGCCGGCTACAGATAGACGAGGCCATGATGGCCGAACTCGCCCGGCTGAAACAAGCCGCGACGCCTGATGAACTACTTTTGGTGGCGGATGCCATGACCGGCCAGTCTGCAGTGGATATCGCCAAAGTCTTTGACGAGAAAGTAGGCCTTACCGGGGTGGTCTTGACCAAATTCGATTCCGATACCCGGGGTGGGGCGGCCTTGTCCCTAAAGACCATCACCGGTAAACCGCTCAAATTCGTAGGCACTGGGGAAAAGCTCGATGACCTGGAACCCTTTCACCCGGACCGGGTCGCGGGCCGGATTCTGGGCATGGGAGACGTGGTGAGCCTGGTGGAAAAAGCCCAGGCCATGATCGATCAGAAAGAAGCGGCGGTCCTCCAGAAGAAGATGGAAAAGGAGACCTTTACTCTTGATGATTGGCTTAAGCAACTCAAGTCCATGAAGAAGATGGGTTCGTTACAAACCATGCTGGATATGATTCCGGGGCTTTCGGGAAAAGTTACGGAAGAGGACATTACTAGGGAGGATTTCAAGTCCCAGGAGGCTATCCTCACCTCCATGACCCGGAAAGAACGGTTGAACCACCTCATCATCGGCCCGTCCCGGCGTTCCCGCATAGCCCGGGGTTCGGGTACCTCTGTGGCGGAAGTGGCTCGACTTCTCAAGCGCTTTGAAAAGATGCGGAATATGATGAAAAAAATGAGCAAGTTAAACCGCACCCCCGGGGCGGTACAATCCATGATGGCCCAATGGGGGAGATAGCATTGCTATTGCCGGCAAGGTCTTCGGGTGATAGGGAGGGAGTATGAATTATAATTTACCTATGTTCATGGCGGAGAAATTATACAAGGTGCTGCCTAATGGCATGATTGAAACGCTGCAACCGAAGATTATGTCCTTGGTGTCTCGGAATCTACACAAGCCCAGGCCGTAATATACGGTATGTGGATATCAACGTGGTAGACCATTGCAACCTGAAATGTAAATACTGCGCGAACTTCTGTCTCAGGGGAGGGTATACACACTGTCCGTCTCTTGAGTGGAGAACCGCTTTTGCATTCCCGCTTGACCGAAGTTATGGCCCTGACGTGCAAGCATTTCCCTGCGTCTAACATAGACTTGGTAACCAACGGTCTTTTGTTGGCCAAGATGAGTGAAGCCTTTTGGGAGCAGTGCAAAGGGTGCGCCGTGCGGGTGGCCATAAGCCATTATCCTATTACCCTGGATTATGGAAATATAAAAGCTACCGCGAAATGGTATGGCGTAGAAACCGCTTATGGGAAAAAGTCCCGGGGTATGTATAAATGGCTTTTGGATATCCAGGGCGGCCAGGACATCGCGGAAAGTTACGCCTGTTGTTTCCGGGCGAATCAGTGTACAGTGTTATAGGACGGGAAAATATACGCCTGTTCGCTACCTCCGTGGATTAAGTATTTTAATGAGTATTTTGGCCAACACCTCGAAGTGCAGGCGGGAGATTATGTCGCATCTACCAGGTGCGGGAGCTTGGGGATATCCTGCGCTTTTTAAGCCAGCCCATCCCTTTTTGCCGGTATTGTAAGACGAAACGTATGGTGTACAGTAACCCTTGGGAACGCTCCAAGATGTAAATAAGCGAATGGACGTAAATTTGCCCTTGAGGCGTATTGGGGGTCGTGTGGTTAGCGAGGTGCACGTCACGGTGAGCAGCGAAGTAATCCAGTGTTGTAGAGCTGGTTCACCTGGATTGTTTTGTCGCTGTGCTCCTGCAATGATACGAGTTGGTGCGAAGTCCTTATATAGTGATAGCCAAGAACAACACCACCAAGGCCCGTTCCGGCGAGCCCAGTACGAAGTTCGTGAAGGTCGCCAATACGCAGAACACCATAAACCTGAGCTTCGATAGCGGCAGCTTAACGTCTACAAGCGGCGACCCTTAAATGTGGCAAGGTCGTGGCGGAGAAAAACCCAGGACTTTAGGGCAGCACCCTTCACTCATTTTATGAGCGTAAGGCCAATATTGGCGATCAGGTATACGGCTTTAGCATTACTCCTGCGATATAAACTCTCTGAGAGAGAGTTAAGGGCCTGCCCTGATCCCTTACCGCGCAGTTCATCAGGGCCTACGCTTCCACGGCAGGTGGCGAACTAGAGCCATAGGTATACCCGGTGCAGGTAAATGCAGATAGACCAGGCGCCGATACCCAGGAGGGCCACACCCAGGAAGGGGCTTATCCAGGTATCCGCCCCGAGGAGCAAGCCTCTACCTAGAATGACCAGAAGGGAGCCTAGGGCGATAGCAAGGTATTCCCGGGCTCCACGGGAATAGGCGGAAATCCCGAAACTTATCACGGTGATGCAGGCGATGCCCCCCTGCAGAATTTTAAACAGGGCCGGATACCCGCTTATCATGCAGAGACTACTGTCCCAGGCAAGGCCGTCAATGGGAATGTTCTGGGTAATCATCAGGGTAAGCACGATGATGATCCCCACCATGATGCGCTGTTTCGGAACCTTGAGGCCCGAGGCGTATACGCTGGCTATGAAGAGGGAAAGAAGCCCCGCATACCGGCCAAAAAGAAGCACCCGGGAAGCCATGATAAGGTATACACTGGGCAGGGCGTAGGTGAGTTTCAAGGGGACCATGATGCGGCTGCCCTCCAGGGTAAAGGAAAACACAAACAGGGCAATGTAAAGGATTTCTGGAGAATAGGTCTTTTCAAAGTACCGGTAGATAATCACCAGCGTAACGCAGGCATAGAGCATGGCGCACACCATGGAGGCCAGCGGCACATAGGGGTCCGGCTCCCCCCCCCCAAGGGCCTGGAACGGTCCCGAGACCCGAAAGGCCATAGCTTGAAGCGCCTGAGGATAGACCGGCAACAGGGAGAAGGCGATGCTGGCCACCCCCAAGAGGACCACCGATGCGACGCCGATTTCCCCTTTGAAGAGGATGTTCCGTTCTGACAAGGTCATAACCTGAGCATACGCTACAGCGACCTGGAGCTCAAGGCGGTTCACTTGGGATGGTTCGGCTCCTTGAGATCCCTTAAGGGGTATAGGTTTTTTCCGATAAATAAGAGAGGCGCCTGCTCCTTTAACCTAAAAACGAGGAGCGTGCGCCCAATGGAGGAGGCTTTTATGAGAGAACATACCGGTTCCCTGCGAAGAAGGCGCATAGGTATGAATGAAACACACCCTGTCGGCCCCTATCGCCGGCCTTCACGCGGGGGATGGGCCCTCCGCATGGGGGGGATAGCGCTTTTTTGCTTCGTCGGTTCCGGCGTATGGGCGGGAGATATGGCGTCCTTTGTGGATTTAGGTTTTTCCACCGATGGGAAAACCTATATGTTTGCCCAATACGGGGTACAAGAGAAAACCCTTCAGCCCTGGGCGGATTTATTTGTGGTGGACGTAGGGAAGAACGCCTTTGTCAATGGCGGCAGGGTGTCCTTGGTCCATGACAGCCCGGTAAAAGTAGGTCAGGATGGTTCCGGGGCCTTGTACCGTATCATCTCCCGCAATACCGCCCTGGCGGACCGGTACGGCATCAACTACCTGTCTTTAGGCCATGCTCTGTATCTTTCCCTAAACGATACAGACCCGGCTGCCGGGGAAACTATCGAGTTTCGGGATTTTGAACTGGAGATTTCCTACCAGGCCAAGCTCATACCGACCCTAGAGGGTAGCGGTAAGGACCTCAAATCCTCCTTTGTGATTAACCTGGAACGAACTCGTAAAGACCGCTCCCAGATGCTCTACACCGTAGGAACCCCCCAGGTTAAACGGCCCCTCATAAGTTCCTACCGGATTAAAAAGGTCATTGCCGCTCCTCAGTACCAGTCGCTGATATTCGTGATTGAAATGAGACGCCAAGGGGAGGAGGGCGTGGATATTCGGTATATGGTAGAAGCGGTCGTCCTCTAGCTAGGGGTATAGGGACTAAAAACTTGGCTTAGGGTTTTCTCCCCTTCGGTGAGATACCGAAGATAGAGTCGTTTCCC
>JAITJK010000271.1 GCA_031278935.1 Spirochaetaceae bacterium
ATGAGCCGCTCCGCCTTATCGTCGTTGGGAATCTCCGCCAGGAGCGCCCAATATCCGGAAAGCAGTTTTGAAGGAAGGCGCTTTTCATCTTTATCAATATCAAAGTAAAAGCCCTCCTCATTATCCCACATGAGAGCGTTGATCCGGGTTTTGAGGGAAAAATATTGCCGCTTGTACTGAAAACTCGATTCCTTGTCGTTCAAGATATCCGCCAAGGCAGACATATACAACACATTAATGGCCATCATGGTGTTGAAATCCATGGGATACATCACGTTCTCCCGGGGGGCGTTTACCATGCTGGTGGCGCTTAAGGGGGCCTCGTACAGCCCATTAGGGCGCTTGCACACCTCATCGAGCCACGCGATATACCGGTGCAAAATGGGTAACACGTCTTTCACCCGTTTCTTGTTAGCCGACTTATGGTAGAGATTGAATTCCGCCCAGGCAAAGAGGGGCAGCCCGACCCCTTCAGGATTCCCTTCTTCGAACTCCGGAAGTCCGGTTTCGATGTTATAGGCCGAGCGGATGGCCCCGTCAGACTCCTGGCGCTCGTAAAAAATATCCAGCGTAGGGTGGGCCTGATAAATCCGGTTGGAGTATACCAAAAAGAAGGAAGAAAAAATGGCATCCGCCTGCTGGACCACCGGACTTCCGGGATAGGAAAAAAAATTCCCCTGAATTATAGAGGTCTTTTCCGGCGGCTCTGAAACCGGCCCATTGGGAAGACTCCCGAAGTCGCTTAAGAGAATCTCCTCCGGGTTTTCCGGAGAATCCGGTTTCTCAGCGGTGGAAAGAGCGCTCTTTTCACCGCCCATGTTCCAACAATCATGAATCCATGCCCAGGTCTTATCGTATACGTCAACAAAATCCTGATCATAGAAATGGATCTTCGGAAAATCACGTTTTGACACACAAGCTCCTTTGGTTCGTTTACCCATACGGGGACTTCTCAAGGCCGATTACGCCTTCTATACTAATAGTAATACATTTTTGGCTGTTTTTGAGAAAAAAGTTTTTTGGGGGCTCTTGCCCTGGGAAAACCGTTTCTTAACGGACCCTATAATAGGGAAAAAGCCTGGGAATTACCTGAATGAACGCTTGCGTTTAAACGAGCGCCAGCGTCTGCGGTGGGCCTATGGGGGGTTGCCCCTCTGGATTGCCTTGGTTACGCTCCGCACTTTTGCCCTGGACGGTGTCCAGGTCGGATGACGGGTACATCGTGTTCCCGTTGAACTCAGTTTTTTTAGAAAAAATGGGAAAATGCCTCTGCCTTTATAGTTAAGGAGGGATGCGCGGTGTTTAAGTCTTATATTGCCTTGGAGGTTCGCCTGCCGCTCCCGGCAAAGCGGAAAGCCTTCTGCGACTGTACGGCGGATGGGTCCTGCCCGGTGTGCCGGGGGGCGGGGGGCGTGTTGCCTTCTCCTCACGAGGAGGCACTGCGGAAAGCCTATAGGCTTATTCGTGGCTTGGGAGGGACCGTCCTCACGGAAGCGCCCTATGAACGCAGGGCAGATGACAAGGCCTCGGACGAGGGCAGCGCCCAGGCCCGCTTGTCTTTGAAGCTCGGCGTAGACGCGGCGCTGGACATCTCCTTTCATGGCCGGAAAAAACGCATCCCTATTACAGAGCTACGCCTAGAAGAAGATTCTCCTCGGCTTATGTATAGCAACGCCAAAGGGTCCCCGGAAACCTGGATGGATTATGCCCGCGTCGGGATGCCGATCCTCCGCCTCAAAACCGAGGCGGGCTTTGAAATCGGTGAGGAAGCGGAGGCCTTTTTAGGGGAGCTCAAAAAACGCCTACAGTATTGGGAACTGGTTGGTAGTACTCCCTTGGAGGGCCTTATGCGTTGTAAGGCTTTCGTGGCCCTCTCGCCCTATCCCGAATATCCCGAAACAGCGGTTGCCTTGCTCAACTTAAACTCCTTTAACTTCGTTACCAAGGCGGTAAATGGGGAACTCTCCCGGCAGGAGGATCTGGTAACTCGAGGGGAACGGGTGCTCCCTGAAAGTTGGCTCTGGAACGCGGTGAAAAACGCCGGTGAACCCTTTCACGCCCTGGGGGAGGGGGAACAGCCCCTGGTCCTTACGGAGCTGCCGCCCTTTCGCGCACCAAGGGAAACCGCTCAATGGATTAGTACCCTTCGCAGGGAATTACCCGAAGCGCGTAAGCGCCGCCTCATGGATACTCTGGGGCTCACCCTCTTTCAAGGAGAATTCCTCTGTGAAGAGTCCGGCAGAGCGGATTATTTTGAGGCCGCCTGCGCCCAAGGGGCCGCCCCCAAGGAAGTGGTTCAATGGATGACTTCCTATGTACTCAAGGAAACCAAGCGCCTGGGCTTCACGGTGCGCCATACCCCTTTGACGCCTCGGCGCTTCGCCGCAATTCTTTCACTCCTGGGGGAGCGGCGGATCCACGGCGGTATGGCCAAGCAGGTCATTACCGCCGTGCTGGAAACCGACGAAGACCCGGAAACCCTTATCCGGGAGCGGGGCTGGCAGCAGCTTACGGACCGAGCGACCATCGAAACCCTAGTTGTGGCGCTTATCCTGGGGAATCCCCAGGAGGTGCGCCGGATCCGGGAAGGGGACGCGGGGCCCATCGAGTTTCTTACGGGCCTAGTAATGAAGGAAACCCAGGGCCTTGCGGACCCCGTGCTCGTTAAAAGGATCCTCAAGGCCAAGCTCTCGGTTTCCGTGGTCTACGTCCTATCCCTGGGCGGGGCCATTTCAGGCCGGCGAGGTGAGGACGGGGCGGTGGAAAGCGCCGATGAGCGGGTGATCCGGGAGATTCTGACGAAATACCAGGATGCTGGAGAGGGTACTGCCGACCCCGTGAATATCCGTTATGAATCCCTGCAGGTGGGCCGCATCTTATCCGAGGAGATTGTGCCTACGGACTGGGCGTCCCTTATCGAGGCCATCGCGGATAAACTCAATTCCGGGACGGCTAATGGCATCGTGGTAGCCCACGGTACAGACACGTTGCCCTATACCGCGCCCCTTTTGTACTGGCTCTTTGCGGACGCCCCGGTTCCTATTGTCCTTGCAGCGTCCTCCACGCCACCAGCCCTTGCTTCCGAGGCGGCCCGGACTCTGCGCAAGGCCGTTACCCTGGCCTCGAGTAAACCCAAGGGGGTCTACGTAGTCTACGGGGGCAAGGTCTTATCTCCCTTAAACCTGAAATTCGAGCGCATCGGCGTGGACGGCTTTCGGAACTGGAACATGGGCGCGCCGATCTTTTTCGGCAGTTCCTTGTTCTCCGGCCCCTGGGAAGCGGATCGCTATGTGTTGTCCGGGCTCTTGGAGGAAGCGGTCAATACCATGTGCGTCATCCGAATCTATCCGGGCCTTCGGTCGGACTACCTCACGAGCCTTATGGACAAAGGGGTGCGGACCTTTTTTCTGGAACTTTACGACACAGGGACTGCGGGTTTTCGGGAAGGCCCCTATTCCCTGAAGCGGGTATTCACCGCAGGTAGACGTCGGGGGGTACGCTTCTATTGCAGTTCCCAGCAAGAAGGGATGGTAGATTTTTCCGGATACACCAGTTCCCAGGAACTATGGCGCTGCGGGGCGGTTCCTATGGGGGCCTACACCACGGAAACCGCAGTGGCTCGCTTCCTTGCGGCCAGCATCATCGCGGACCATGAAGAGGAGCGCGCAAGTCTCATGGAGCGCGCGGCCTCAGAAGACCTAGGGCTTATGTAAGGAGTCATGCTTATGGGGACTCAAGAACGGCGCGCCACGAAAACCTTCGGGATTCTTACCGCCGGTGGGGATTGCCCGGGCTTGAACGCGGCGATTCGGGGGGTATGCCGGGCTGCCTATGACCGGTACGCCATGACCATTGTAGGAATCGCCAATGGGTACCGAGGGCTGATTGAGGGGGATATGCGACCCCTCAAACCGGAAGATTTTTCCGGCATCCTCACTCGAGGGGGGACCATTTTAGGAACCAGCCGGGAAAAGCCCTTTAAGATCGGCGAACCGGAAGACCGGGATGCGGTCTTCCCCAGTGCGGACAAGGTGTACGCCATTAAGGAGCATTACCGGCGCTTTGACTTAGACTGCCTGGTGGTGCTGGGAGGCAACGGCACCACTACCACGGCCTACCGGCTTGCCCAGGAGGGGCTCAAGGTGATTGCCCTGCCTAAGACCATTGACAACGATATAGTCGGCACGGACCGGACCTTTGGATTTCATTCCGCCCTCTCCATCGGAACCGAAGCCATCGACCGACTCCATTCTACGGCCCAAAGCCACAATCGGGTGATGGTGATCGAACTGATGGGCCACAA
>JAITJK010000060.1 GCA_031278935.1 Spirochaetaceae bacterium
CTTACCTTCCGGGTAGAAACCCGGCATCTCCGCGGTTTCCCCGCCCAAGAGGACCGCTCCGGTTTCCCGACATCCTACGGCCACCCCGTGCACGATACGCGCTGCCACCTGGGCGTCGAGCTTGCCGCAGGCCAGGTAGTCCAGGAAGAACAGGGGACGCGCCCCGTGGCAAAGAATATCATTGACGCACATGGCCACACAGTCAATTCCTAGGGTATCGTATTGCCCCATCTGGAAAGCCAGTTCCAGTTTCGTTCCAACGCCGTCGGTACCGGAAACCAAGACCGGTTCTTCCAAAGCATGAACGCCTGAAATCCAGTCCTTTAAAGAGAAAAGGCCGGCAAAACTCCCGATCCCCCCCAGTACGGCGGGGTTTAAGGTGGGGGCCGCCAGGTTCTGGTAGTACCCTACCGCCCGGTAGGCTTCTTCAAGATGTACTCCGGCTTGCTCATAGTCCATAGGCGTATCCTGTGAAAACGTGTCGGTTCGATACAGATATCCTATTGAACCTATGGATTTTGTTCCCCTGATCTGCTATCATACTATCTTTAAGTATAGGGATTTTTATGGTTCTTGCCTATAGTGCCCAGAATCTACATACGGGAAAAGGGCGGGCAAAGGCCGTCTGAGGAAAGACAGTTAAGGATATGGAGGAATACTATGGCAGAGGTCGATTACGGGACCCTCAAAAAAGGCGGGTTTATGCGGCAAGTCCAAAAAGACCGGTTCTCGCTCCGGCTGCGGGTCATTGGAGGACACCTCAGCGCGGATAAGCTTGCGAAAATCAGGGAAATCGCCAACCAATACGGGCAAGGATATATTCACCTTACCTCTCGGCAGGGCGTGGAGATACCCTTCATCGCTTTGGAGCATATAGAGGCGGTCAAACAAGAACTGGCCACAGTGGGCTTACAGCCCGGAGCCTGTGGCCCTCGGGTCCGAACCGTTACCGCCTGCCAAGGATCCCAAATTTGCTCCAGCAGCCTGATTGAAACCACTGAGCTTGCCCAAGAACTGGACGCCCGGTATTTCGGACAGGAATTGCCCCACAAGTTCAAGATCGGTATCACCGGTTGTAGGAATAACTGTCTTAAAGCGGAGGAAAACGACTTAGGCGTGAAGGGAGGGCTATTCCCAGAATGGCAAGGCAGTACCTGTACCTATTGCGGACTCTGTGAAGCGGTGTGTCCGGCCAAGGCTATTATCGTGCATGAGGCTTCCCTAACCTTAAATACCCCGGTATGTGAATATTGCGGGAAGTGCGTCAAATCCTGTCCCTCCGATGCCTGGCAGGGAAGAAAGGGCTATCTCTTGTCCTTCGGCGGTATGTTCGGCAACACCATTAAACCGGGAATGCACCTCATCCCCATGCTGTTTGAAAAGGACCAGGTCTTTACGGCTGCGGATACGACGCTTAAGTTTTTTGCCGCCTATGCCCACAGCGGTGAACGACTGGGGAAGACCCTCAGTCGGGTCGGTCCAGAAATCTTACAAAAAAAACTTAAGGAGGCCCTGGCATGAAGGAAGATAGTACCGCAGATGCCCAAATAGACATTACCAGTGTGGTATGCCCCATGACCTTTGTCCAAACCAAGGTAGCCCTGGATGAACTTGAAGATGGGCAGGTACTGGAAGTACGGCTTAATTCGGGGGAAGCGATGCAAAACGTCCCTCGGAGCCTCAAAGGGGAGGGACACCAGGTGTTCGCCGTACATCAAAACTCAGACAGTACCTACCGGATCCTGGTACGCAAGGGCGGGCTTGGCTAAGACAGGGAAGGGACGCTTCCTTCCCGTATCGGCGATGAAGCGCCTTCCCACTGTAATTCAGCGTCGCTTTTCCGCAGATATAGAGGGCCTGCCAGTACTTCGCTTTCGATCTGTAGGGTGTACTCAGGATCGCCATTCCCAGTTTGGATTTTTCGCTGGGCAAGAGCCAACAGCTCCTTGCCCCAACCTTTAGTGCCCCAGGGATCCAGCCGGATCCATTGCTGAATCTCCGGGGCGAGGGAACTCAGGGATGCCCTCAATTCCGGTACTATCCGCGCTCCATCAGGGCCGGTAAGTAAGATGCTCCTTTCGAGGAGGGTATTGTCTGGGACCTTTTGGCTATTTTGAACCATAAGCTCGGCAATCTTGGCGGGAGACACGTCCATATACTCGGTGAGCCGCTGTTCCTTTCGATAAAAGGCGGTGAAATAACACTGTTTTTTGGCGTCTAGCACTGGAACGACCAGACCGGGCCAGTGGGAACAAGAGAAGGCTATACAATCCAGCGTCGGGACTGTAAGAAACGGTATCTTCAAAGCCAAAGCAAGCCCCTTGGCCGCAGCAAAACCGATACGTAGACCGGTAAACGAACCGGGGCCCTGCATACAGACCACCACATCCACATCCTGCGGCTTGATCCCTGCGGTTTTGATGAGCTGGTCGCTTATCTCCATAAGCAGTTCCCCGTGGCGGTGGCCCGCATGGATTTCACCATACCACTGCTCCTTTTGGGGGGAAAACGCGCGAGTAACTAAGGCAACCGACAACACTGCGGTAGCCGTATCCAAGGCGATGATGGTCACGGCGGTATACCCCATAGGGTTATCAAGCGCTGATTGTATTCGAGCAGGTTAATCTCCACAATGAAGGCGTCTTTGGGTATGGATTGAGGGATTCGTTCGCTCCATTCAATGACCGTAACTCCCGATCCGTACAGCAACTCGTCGGCACCAAGGCTGCTGAAATCCTCGTCCCCGGTAAGCCGATAGGCGTCTATATGGTAGAAAGGCAGTTTTCCTTGATATTCGGCAATCATCGTATAGGTAGGACTGGTAACTT
>JAITJK010000081.1 GCA_031278935.1 Spirochaetaceae bacterium
CTCCTTGCAGGGGCCCACGAGGCGGACACCGCCGCCCTGGAACCGGAGATCCACAAGAACGCGGCCCTCCTGGACTCCCTCATCGGGGTATGGGACCGGAATTTCCGGGGCTATCCCTACACCGCCATCCTGCCTTACAGTCAGGCCCTTTCCCGATTCCCCGCCCATTTGCAGCAGCTGGACATGGAATCCAATGGCAAACGGGTGAACCGGAACGGGGAAGCTGTGGCCTATGCCACAGGGCCGGTGGTGTTCGGTGAGCCTGGAACCAACGGGCAGCATTCCTTCTATCAGCTCCTCCATCAGGGGACGGACGTGATACCCCTGCAATTCATCGGCTTCCTCGAAAGCCAACGAGGGGATGATCTCACCGTAGACGGGTCTCTGAGTCAAACCAAGCTCAAGGCTAACCTGGCCGCTCAGATTGTGGCCTTTGCCCAAGGGAAAGAAGACCCCAAGGGCAATAAGGTTTTCCTAGGAGGCCGGCCTTCGAGCCTCATCTACGGCAAACGACTGACCCCGGAAGCCTTAGGCACCCTGCTAGCCCATTTTGAAAACAAGGTCATGTTCCAGGGGCTCCTGTGGAACCTCAACAGTTTTGATCAAGAAGGGGTTCAATTAGGCAAGGTGCTCACCAAAAAGGTCCTCGCCGCCCAAGGGGGATCCTCAGGCGACCCCGTGCTGGATGCCTACAGCGCCCTCTTAGGGGTGTAAACAAAAGCCGGGGCATGGGGCCTCGGCTTTTTATCGTTTTTCCCTCGATTGAATCTACCTTAAGGAGTTCGCCCATAATTCGCGGATAGTTCTCCTGTTATCGAACTCCCCTGATTTATAATCCCGCCTATGCGCGGAAGCGGACTACCAGCGTCTTTATCTCAAAAGCCCTGAAGTCCAGGGTCACCGTGTCCCCCGTAACCATAAGGGGTCGAGGATCCTCCTCCAAAAGGTCTGTCTCGTAGACCGCTGCTACCCCACGGCTGAAACGCACTACCGTCTCGGTGCGGCCCCCGAGACTCTCGTATAGCCGTAGCACCACCGTCCCCGCAGCGCCATCCTCCGGGGCCTTCACCGTCTCGATGATCACCGAGCGCCCTTCCACTGAACACAAGGATTCCCGACACGCCTTCCCGGCATCCTCCCTGGGCGCCCATTCCACCTGGGGCGGTATGTTCAGCTCGTAGGCGGAACGAATCACCGGGCTCGCTTCAAATGCCCCCTCAAAGGGTAGCAGTCCGTAGGTGAACCGGTGCTCCCCTTGGTCCGCCTCCCCGTCCGGGGCCATAGGCGAGCGCAACAAGGAAAGACGCATTACCCCGCCTGAAACGTCATGCCCGTATTTACTGTCATTGAGCAGGGCTATGCCCCCCTCGGCCTCTTCCAAGGCGATCCATTTGTGGGCGCACATTTCAAACTTCGCCCGATCCTGAGGAAGGTTCTTGTGCGTATTCCGGAAAAGATGCCCGTACTGTACTTCGCAGCGGACCTGGACCGCGTCTATGGCGGTGGCAAACTCCACCTTTAAAAGTCGCCGCCGTTCCCGCCAGTCTACCCGGGTCTCAAAATCTATGCGGGGGTCTGCGGCGTAACACACGAGGTCCTGCACCAGTCGGGAAGCCGCTCCAATGCGGTAGCCCCGCCTGAGCCGGAAACACTCAGGACCATCGCTCATCACCTCCGTCGCCTCAAGACGGGTCTCCGCCTCTATATACCGCGTCCAGTCCGCGTCTAGGTCCCAGGCGTCCCAGAACACCGGCACGTCCTCCGCCGTTATGAGGCCGTTGAACACTCCCCCCGCCGCCACCAGCTCCCGGTCTTCCTGGGCCTTCGTCCGCAGGCTCGTGATCCGCCCTGCCTCATCAAAGACAATCCGGTACAAGGGCGTCTCCAGCCGCCGGCCTTCAAAGGAAAAAGGCGAGGCCCCAGGGGACCCAGTCCGGGGAAGCGCCCGAAAACGCTCCCAGCCTAGGGCCGGCACGGCAAGCCGCACAATCCCGTACCCGACGCCCGCCAGGTCCTCATAACGCTGCACCGGGTATTCCACTCCCTCTGAAGACACCAGGGTAACCGCCTCCTCCGCCTCCGCAAGAGGTATCCTCACCAGGCGCATACCATCCCAGGAAAGACTGTTTACCACCAATAGCCCGCCCCCGCTTTCCTCCAAAATCCTGCTTCTGAGGCCCCGCTCTAACTCCTCAAGGACCATAAGGATCCGTGCCGAGTCGGCCTCCGCCTCCTCATAGACCCGGCCTATACAGGACCCAGGGATTATGTCGTGAAATTGATAGGTCAGCGTCCGTTTCCAGGCGTCCAGCAGGACCTCCTGGGGATAGGCCACGCTCCCGTCTAGGGCCCTCATCGCATAGAGCAGCTCCGTCTCCCGTAGGGCAAACTCGAGCCACCGATTGTTTCGCTTGGTCCGCCCCTGGCTCGTGTAGGTACCCCGGTGTAGTTCCAGGTACAACTCACCCCGCCACTCAGGCAAGCCCTGGCCATCCCCGATAATGCGCTCCAGGGCCGCGCTCACGGGTTTCCAAGCCGACTTGGGCGCCCCTTCCATATCCCCTAGCCGCCGAGCCAGCTCTAAATCCGCCCGCAAGGTCCCGCCGCCCCCGTCCCCTTCACCAATGGACTTCACCGCCCCGGATTGCACCTCCTTGTGCTGCACCTCGTTCCACACTTCCGCCAGGGCCGCAGGCCGCACCCGCCCGTTGTACCCCTGGCCCCGGGCGGAAATGAAGTGGGCGTATACGGGAGTCCCGTCTATACCCCGCCACACAAAGGTCTCGTAGGGAAAGCGAGTGGTGTCGTTCCAGTTGATCTTACTCGTTACGAAGTAGCGTATCCCGCAACCCCGCAGTATCTGGGGCAGCGCCGCCGCATAGCCGAATACATCCGGCAGCCACAGGGTGTCTGCGGCCTTGCCAGCCTCAGGGCCCAAGAGTTCTCGGTTTACCTTTTTACCCACGAGGAACTGTCGGATCAGGGACTCCCCGGAAGGAATATTGCAGTCCGCTTCCACCCACATCCCGCCGTTGGGTTCCCAGTTCCCGGCTTTGTAGGCCTCCTGTATCCCCGCAAATAGCTGCGGGTATTCGTTTTTTATGATCTCTAGTTGACAAGGCTGGCTCTGGAGAAACACAAATTCCGGGTATTCTTGGATGAACCGGAGCATATTACTAAAGGTCCGGGCGACTTTACGCTCGGTT
>JAITJK010000131.1 GCA_031278935.1 Spirochaetaceae bacterium
TCCGCTCCATGAACCGGGAAGACGAAGCCCTAGTCGTTGAGAGTCGTGCCTCGCCTCCAGGGGGAAGTTAAATTCCGCGACTAGCTGCATGGGAAGGAGACGGGGCGCTTCCGCCACCTGGATTGAGCGCTTTAGGACTAGGGCCACGGAAGTTCGATTGCCATCTACAGGTGGCAGATTTAGCCCGGTGAGACCAGGGTCTGACCCCAGCGGCTAGCTGGTGGGGTATGCAAGGCCCCAATACACTTCTGCGGCAGGTGGTTAAACCCCAGGACATCGGCATTTACTTTTCCGAAGGTAGGGGAGACCTGCTCTCCTAATCTATGACCCCTTTTTAGAGCGCATGATGGGAACCATGAGCGTCCATGATCTAGCGCGAGGTATAGATTATCTGGACGAGATAAAGGATCCCCGACGAAGAGCATGAAGATGGCAAGGAAACAGGTCAGTGCCAAACGCCGGATGATGCATGCTGCGGGAGGATTCGGATTACCTGTAAAGCTTTGTTCTTAGCGTAAACGCCGATGCCTTGGCTTGCCTCAAAGACGACGAAGTGCTATGGTGAGGGGTATATGTACGGCATCATTACACCCCACCGGTTCACGGGGACCATTCAGATTCCCGCGTCTAAGTCCCATACGATCCGGCGGCTTCTTATGGCGGCCTTAGGAACGGGGGTTTCCACCATTGAGTATCCCTTGGATTCCCTGGATTCCCGGTCGTGCCTTGGGACTTGCCGTGCCTTAGGGGCGGTCATCGAAGAAACTCCCGAACGCACTGGGAGCTCGGCTGGACTGCGGTGGCGGGTGCAGGGCCTGGGCCTGGGAGCTGCCGGGGGGACCTTTAAGACCCAAGCTACTCCGATAGATGTGGGTAATTCGGGAACTACCCTGTTTTTGGCCCTGGCCCTGGCCGCCCTGGGGAGCGCGCCCATCACCTTTACCGGAGACGAGCAACTGCGCCGCCGCAGTGGAGAGCCTCTCTTGCAAGCTCTCACCGCGCTGGGTATCCGGGTTTCCTCAAGTCCCCAGGGTTGCGCCCCGATTACCGTGCAAGGCCCCTGGAAAGGAGGCCGGGTGTGCTTGTCCTGCCCCACGAGCCAGTACCTTTCGGCCCTGCTCTTGGCATCTCCGCTGGCTCCCACAGGAACCTGTACGGAAATCGCGGTGCCCCTACTCAACGAAAAGCCCTATATCGCGATGACCTTGTCTTATCTTGACGCCCAGGGCGTACCCTACGAGGCGGCGGCGGACTACGGCTGGTTCCGCATCCCCGGAGGCGCGACCTATACGCCCATGAACGGCCCGGTTTCGGGGGATTTTTCCTCTGCGGCCTTTCCCGCCTGTGCCGGGGCGCTTACTCAGGGGACAGTGCGGCTCCTGGGCCTAGATCCTGCGGATACCCAAGGGGATAAGGCCTTTTTCTCCATGCTCCAAACCTTCGGCGCCACGGTGCGCTGGGAAAAATCCGCGGGGACGGAGGTTGCGGTGGTTTCCCGGGAAGGGCCTCTGAGGGCAGCGGACTTTGATTTAAACGCTACGCCGGACCTCTTGCCCGTCATGGCGGTCATGGCGGCCTATGCCGAAGGGGAAACCCTGCTGGATAATGTGGCCCACGCTCGGATCAAGGAGACCGACCGGATTGCGGTGATGGCCCAGGAACTGGGTAAGCTCGGAGTATGGACCGAAGAGCGGACTGAGGGCCTGCGTATCCGGGGCCTGGCCCGGCTTCGAGGCGGGACTGTGGACGGTCATGGGGATCACCGAGTGGTGATGGCCTTGGCTGTGGCTGCCTTGGGTGCGGAGGAGCCGGTGAAGATTCAGGGCGTTGAGGCTGCGGATGTAACCTATCCTGGATTTTTGGCCCTCCTTGAAGGATCCCCCGGCTCCTAAGCCTCGGGGCGACCAAACGCGGGGCCATGCGTATTATCATCGTGGGGGCCGGTCTAGTGGGAACTCAGTTAAGCCGGAGCCTTATTGAGGAAAAACATGACGTATCTCTCATCGAGTCCCAGGCGGAACGGGCTCGTTATGCCTCAAACCGTCTGGACTGCCTGGTGATCCACGACGAGGGAAACAGCCAGAGCGCCCTAGCTGAGGCGGGTATTGCTAAGGCCGACGCCCTGGTCTGTGTTACCGGCTCTGACGAGGTTAATATGCTCATCTGTGGCCTTGCCGCATCCCAGTATCCTGGGATTCTCAAGATAGCCCGGGTGCGAAACGACGAGTATATCCGGCTTAACCGTTCAAGGGATCGGCTTTTAGGCATCGATCATTTTGTCCACCCCGATGTGGAAGCCGCCCGGTATGCTTTAAACGCCATTGAACACGGCGCTTTAGGGGACATTCTTGCCTTTGCCGGCACGGCATATCAGCTCGGTTCTATCGACATTGCCCCGGAGAGCCTCTTAGACGGCCTACCTCTTACGCGGTTCCATACCCTGATCAAGGGGGAAAGCCTGGTTACCCTTCTGGAACGGCAGGGGGAGAGCATCCTTCCCGAAGGCGCCACGGTTCTAAGGCAGGGAGACCGCATTCACGTCCTAGCCAAAGAAAAAGAGCTCAAAGAACTTTTTACCTGCGCCGGACGATCCGGGTCGAGTCTTCGCAAAATAGGCATTGTGGGAGGGGGCAGGCTGGGGATGCTTATCGCCGAGGGCCTGCTCGCCCCAGCGACGGGTAAAAGCTCGCCGGTATTTTCCTTTTTGAGACGGTTTATGCCCAAGAGTCTTCGCCGGGTGGTCATCATTGAGCAAGATTATGGTTTATGTAAAGACTTGGCCGCCCGTTTTCCTGAAGCCCTAGTCCTCAACGAGGATATTTCTGATGAAAGTTTTGTAGCGGAAGAGCGGATTACCGACTTAGACCTCATCGTGACCGCCACTGGGCATCAGGAACTGAATATCATCACTGCGGTCTACCTTAAATCCCGGGGGGTTCGCCGGGCAGTGGCCCTAGTTACGGGCGCGGGATACGGCACTATTGCCCGGCAGCTGGGGGTTGACGTAGTGATCCCCATGAAATCCGTGGTGGTAGATTCCATCCGTTCCCATCTCATGGGGGGGGCGGTGAAGGGGATTCACCGTATCGGAGACGGCAGCGTAGGCGTCATTGAATTGGAAATCGAGAAGGCCTCGCCTTTGGCGAATAAACCCATTACGGAGTTCCGTCTTTCCGGGGGCGGGCTGGTACTCTTGGTCAACCGGGCTGGGGATTCTTTCATCCCCAAGGGCGACTACTGCTTTAGAGTCGCAGACCGCGTCATCCTAATCACACCCGCCGTGGGCGCCATCTACCGTGGGAAGTCCGCCAGCGGATTTAATACCCCAGGCTGGCCGTGATGTTAGGTTGTGGGGCACACCGCTACGCTTCATTCCCACGCCTGCCTCTACCCGCAGTATTTGGGCCGCTCCTGGTCCAACGCTACTGCAATACTGAAAAATATCGGGATGTCTTGCTACGGAATAGCGCACCTACGGTGAACGTATAGGGGGGGTATATGCCTGGAACGCTACCTCCAAGGGGATACGCCGCAGGCCGGCTTGACAAGGCTTCTCCCCCAACCTAGGATAGAACCGTCGGGAGTTCGATACCCTAAGGAGTAGATTGGTTCATGCGTATTGTATCCTGGAACGTCAACGGTATTCGGGCGGTGGAGAAACGAGGTTTGGTGCAATGGATCCGTCAAGAATCGCCGGATATCCTCTGTTTGCAGGAAACTAAAGCCCGCTCGGACCAGCTTGCGCCGGAGCTCATCCACCCCCAGGATGGACAGGGTAGGCCCTACGCCTCCTTCTGGGCCAGCGCCAAAAAGCCGGGGTATTCCGGGGTGGCCATCTACAGTAAACGCGAACCCCTGGGGGTAGAGTCGTTGGGGGTCGAGGTATTTGATACGGAAGGCCGGGTATTAGTCGCGGATTTTGAAGACTTCGTACTCATTTGCGCGTATTTTCCCAATTCCCAGGAAGGTGGGGCCCGACTGGATTATAAACTGGCCTTTTGTAAGGCCATCCGGGAACGGTGCGACGCCCTGGTGTCCCAGGACCGCCGCCTGGTGCTCTGCGGAGACTACAACATAGCCCATACGCCCTTGGATCTTGCCCGGCCTAAAGGCAACGAAGGGAGCCCCGGGTATCTCCCGGAAGAGCGCGCCTGGATGGATAGCTTTACCCAGGCAGGGTACGTGGATACCTTCAGGCATTTTCATCCGGGAGAAAGCGGGCATTACAGTTGGTGGTCCTACCGTTCCGCAGCCCGGGAGCGGAACGTCGGGTGGCGGATCGATTACCATTGTGTGGACCCCCGGTTTCTGCCCCAGCTGCGCTTCGCCGGGATCCGTAGCGATGTAACCGGATCGGATCACTGCCCGGTGGTCCTTGAGTTGGATCTATAGCCTCGGCCCAGGAGTTACATCAGCCATGCGCCTTAAATACAATGCCCCCACGGTCTTAACCTTTACCTTTATGAGCGCCCTCGTGTTGATCCTTTCCCATACGGTGTTGCCCTCTTTAACGGAACAGTGGTTTATGGTAAGTGGAAAAGGGGGCTTTGTGCCTTCCCGCATCCATAGTTGGGTGGTCCTCATAAGCCACGTGCTGGGCCACGCTTCCTGGAGCCACTTGATTGGTAACTTCTCGGTGATCCTCCTCATTGGCCCGATCCTGGAAGAACGCTACGGTTCGTTGGTCCTCTTAGAAATGATCCTCCTTACCGCCCTGGTTACGGGGGCGCTGAACGTGCTCTTGTTCACCCCCAGTCTCTTGGGGGCCTCCGGAGTGGCCTTCATGATGATCCTCTTAGCGTCCTTCACGAACT
>JAITJK010000056.1 GCA_031278935.1 Spirochaetaceae bacterium
ATCTGGTCTCCTTGGACTGCGGCATTGAGCTTGGCGGCTTTATAAGTGATCAGGCCATTACGGTGGAGGCTGGAGGAGTAAGCGAAGCGGCTCATAAGCTCAACTTCCTCACCCGGGAATGTCTTTATAAGGGCATTGCCCAAGCTAAGGCTGGGGATCGGCTGTTACAAATCGCTCGGGCCATATACGGCCACGCGGATTCCCAGGGCTATGGGGTGGTACATCAATATTGCGGCCACGGGGTGGGTTTTGAGATCCATGAAGACCCCCAGGTCTGCAATAAGCCCCGGGGTCCCAACCCCCGCATGGCGGCGGGATTGGTAATCGCCATAGAACCCATGATCAACCTGGGTACCGGAGACGTGCAGCTGCTGGACGATGGATGGACTGTGGTTACTGCGGACGGCGCGCTCTCGGCTCACTGGGAACATACAGTGGCGATTTTCAAGGATCATACCGAAATCTTAACCGAACCGATTGAGATACCTGCATAACGGAGTAAAGCAATGCGGGGGGACGCCTTGTCGGGATTGCTTCCACGCTAGTATGCCTCGCAATGACCGGCGACTGCGGTAAGTCGGGGCCTTGACTTTTACCCTGCCATTCTTAAAAATGAGAAACCATGAATCAAGATCCCCCATCCATTAGCTCATCCGCCGATGTGTTTGCCTGGCTTTCCCAATTCATCAACCTGGAAACCGGCCGGTTTTCTACGAGCCTGCGCTTAGACCGTATGCAGGCCCTCGCCCACCTCGCAGGGCATCCTGAACGCTCCGCGCCGGTCATCCATATCGCGGGGTCCAAGGGAAAAGGGTCAGTTACCGGGATGATTACCGCCATGCTACAGGCCCAAGGGTTTCATCCCGCCCGGTACACCTCCCCCCATGTAACCGAGTACCGTGAACGGATCACTTTAGGAAATGCGTTCTTCGATGAAGGGATTTATGGAGAAGCCGGGAGAGAGCTGGTTGCCCTGGAAGCTCGGTTGCGGAATAGTGATGGCATAGGAGCGGAGCCCCCAGCGGCGGATGCTAGGGAGGCTAGTTTCTTTGAGCTTTTAACCTTGTATTTTTTTCTCTGCGCCCGACTCGCCCGTTGCGACGTGATGGTTGTAGAAACTGGCTTAGGAGGTCGGCTGGACGCGACTAATATTGTGGACCCCCTTGTGTCGGTGATCACCTTGATAGAACGGGAACACACGGAATTCTTAGGGGACCATATCGGGGCCATAGCTCAAGAAAAAGCAGGGATCATAAAGCCAGGTAAACCGGTAATCCTGGCGGAACAGTGCGCCGAAGCCCTGGCGGTGTTTAAGCAAACCGCCGCCACTTGCGGCGCTCCCCTTTACTATCTGCCCGAGGCCCTGGAGCTCTCGTCTATTCAGGTACGTCCCCAGGGAACAAGCTTTAGCGTAAAGACCAAAAACGCCCCACTCTTCCCGGATCCCCTGGAACTGAGCATCCCCATACCCGGGGACATCCAGGCCCAGAACGCTGCTTTAAGCATAGCGGCGGCCAAAATCGCCTTCCCGGCGCTTAAGGCTTCATCGGTCGCCCAGGGTTTAGGGGGCTTTACCTTGCCCGCGCGGTTTGAACGGATCCTGGACGACCCAGTTTTCATCGTAGACGGTGCGCATACCCCGCATAGCATCGAATCCTGCATAAACACCTTCAGCGCCCTTTATGGCCACGAAGGAATCCTCATTTTCGGCTGCGCAGCCACAAAAGATGCCCGGACCATGGCGAAGCTCCTCATCCCTCATGTTAGCCGGATCATTATTACCACTCCGGGGACCTTCAAAGCTAGCTTTCCCCAAGGGGTATATGATACCTTTGCCGCCGAAGCTGCGTCCCAGGGAAAACAGGCCCTGGTGTCCTATATCCCTGAGACTCCTGAGGCCATCGAACGAGTCCTCGCCTTGGGACGGGAAGCGCGGCGACCCCTTTTAGGAACCGGTTCCTTTTACTTGGCGGCGGAACTAAGAAATACCCTCAATTCCCCGCGCTCGCCCTTAAAGCCCTCGGTTAATGGAGGCGGCTAATTCGTCTATAAGCCGGGCAAACACCCCGCAGGCGGCTTCAACCGGCGCCGGAGAGGCCATGTCCACCCCGGCGAGGCGTAAGGATTCTATGGGAAACCGGGAACCACCTGAACAAAGAAAGGTGAAATAGTCTTTCCGTTCCTGTTCCCCTCCGGAAAGGACCCGTTCCGCCAAAGCCAGGGCTGCGGAAATTCCCGTGGCGTATTTATACACATAAAAGGCCCGATAAAAGTGGGGAATCCGTAAGCCTTCGAGATCGCTCGTGTCCTCTAACATCATGTCGGGACCAAAATACTTGGTCAGCAAGTCCCGGTATTCCCGGCGCAGGACCTCCACGGTTAAGGGGGCGCCCCCCTCTTCCAGGGCATGAGTGCGTTGCTCAAACTCGGCGAACATGGTTTGCCGGTAGAGGGTCGCCAAAAGATCATCCGCCCGTTTGTTGATGATGTACATGGCCAGTTCCCGGGTGTCCGCGCTATCCCGGATATACCGGAACAAGAGCTCTTCGTTGAAGGTACTGGCCACTTCAGCTTCAAAAATTGTATACCCGTAATGCATAAAGGGGTTTGAACGGGCGGCGTAAAAGGAGTGCATAGAGTGTCCTCCCTCATGGGCCAGGGTAAACACATCCCGGATGCTATCTTCTTTATAGTTCATAAGGATATAGGGATCTCCCTGGTAGGAACCTGCGGAAAAAGCCCCGGAGCGTTTTCCCTTGTTTTCATAGCGGTCCGCCCAGCGACCCAAGAGCCCAGAGCGCAAGACCCGCCCGTATTCCACGCCTAGAGGCGCGAGGGCCGCACCAATCAGGTCCACCGCTTCATTCCAGGAGGTTTTTTTCGCGGCCCTAGGCACCAGGGGGACATACACGTCGTAGTGGCGCAGGGCGTCCAGACCCAGGACCTGTTTCCGTAAGCCATAGTACCGGTGCAAGGGGGCAAGATGCTTACTCACGGTGGCAATGAGATTATCGTAAACCGCTTCAGGCACCGCGTCGGGAAAGAGCTGGGCGGATCGGGCGGAGGGAAAGCCTCGAATCCGGGCTTTAATCACATTCTGCTTAACCGCCCCACCGTACAAGGCGGCAAGGGTAGTTTTATGGGCCTCAAACTGCCGGTAAAAGGACTGGTAGGCTTCTCGCCGCACATTACGGTCCGGGTTTTCCATAAACACCGACCAGGTTGCCTGGGAGAGGGGCCGGGTTCCTTCAGGGGTATCCAGAGTTCCAAAGTCTAGGTCCACATTGGTCAATACGGAAAAGGCTTCCGTAGCCAGGTGTTCTCCCTCGGCGTGGAGGGCCAAAAGTCGTTCTTCTGGTCCGCTCAAGATATACGGTTTATAGCGCAAGAGTTTTTTGAGATAAATCCGGTATTCCTCTAAGCGCGGATGGACGAGAAAGGCTTCCATCACCGCGTCCGGGATGGCTTGAATCTCTGGGACAGCCCAGGACGCTGCAGCTTCTGCCTTGGCAAGGGCCATCATGAAGCGACCAGTCATGGTTCGGGCTGCGTCGTCTCCCTCATCCTCGGTTTGTCGGAGGTCGCTATAATAGTGGAGCCGCTCTTCCAGGAGTCCTAGGTTACGAGAAAAATCCAGGTACTCCCCCAGGCGTTCCGCAGCTATTCCCAGGGTAGTGCGAAAGCCCGGGATTTCCTCGATACGTTTTTCGTACACTCCTAGGGCTTCATACCAGGCGCGGTCGTGGGGGAACAAGCTGGATAGGTCCCAGGTGTCTTGGGTTTTCACTTCAGCACGGCGGGGAATCCGGGAGGAGGCGCCTTGATCCATCTCTGCGGCGGAGCGCTGGGGCGCGGCTAAAAGGTTTGTAGGGTATGAGGACATAGTACCGCTCATAGTATACAAGCGCCCCCGAGCCGTCAAGAACGCGCGTTGCCTCATCAAAAATGTTATCCAAATTATAATAAGGACACTCGAAGGAGGGCGTCCGAATGGGGTTAACCATGAAAGAAAAACAGATGGTAACACGGGAAGATAAAACCCGATATCAAAAGGCAACGAAAAAAGAAAAGGCAGCCGTGCTCGATGAGTTTACCCGGTTGACCGGCTATCACTGGAAATCCGCAGTGAAGATGTTGCACGTAAAACCTGCCAGGGAAGTCCTGGTCGCTGTGGACAGAAAACTGGTGAAACTCAAACCGGAAAAAAAGCGTCCGGCGAACAGCGCGGGGAAGCGGGTGTACACCGATGAGGTCATAGCCGCCTGCGCCTTATCTGGACGGTTTTCTGGTATAAGTACGGGAAGATACTCGCCCCCTCCCCTCATGCGGCAGCAGATGAGCTATATCGCCCAATGGCCGGCCTTTCACATCACCGGGGAAACTGCGGAAAAACTGAAAAAGATAAGCCCAACAACCATAGACCGGTATCTGAAAAAAAAATCAGGGCCGAAAAACTGTACCGGAGCAATGGCGTGGGAATGGAGCGTAGCAAAATGACCTAGGCATTCCGTGCAATGCCTATTTTCCATGACACCCCACACCTTTCGTGTCAAAAGCGCGGAGCGAAAGGACGAAACAACCAGAGAAGCCTTCATTTGAGTCTTTAAATCCCAGGGGGGTGGCTATTTTACCAGGGCCCTGCCTAAACCCATGCCCAGGGCAACGAGAACTAGGGCGGCCAGGTTGTTGACCAGGATGTTCAATAGGGCCTGCTTTACCGCGCCTCCCAGGGTAAACAGGCGAAAAGTCTCTAGAGCATAGCTTGAAAAAGTGGTGTAGCCCCCAAGAAATCCCGTGATGATGAGGAGCCGTACTTCAGCGGTAATCTTATGGGCTTCAAAAATCTGAAACAAAAAACCTATCAACAAGGAACCCAGGGCATTGACGCAAAATGTCCCCAGGGGAAAAGGCCGCGTCCAGAGGGCGTTCAGCCCCTGGGTAAGCCCATACCGGGCCGCCGCTCCCAGGCCACCCCCGATAAGCACCGCAAGATAGGTCCTCACAACTGAGGGCGCACGGCCTTGGCCTTCCCGCAGCAATGCTTGTACTTCTTCCCACTGCCGCAGGGGCACGGCTCGTTGCGGCCTACCTTAGGAGTGGAACGGGTAACGGTCTTGGGGACAATATTCCCCTCGATATAGAACCAGCGGTCCTGCTGCTTTTTAAACCGTGCCCGTTCATGGTGAATGTCTTTAAGTCCGTCCAGTTCATAAGCGGCCTCAAATTCCACGATCCCCGTGGTATCCTCACGGCCGCCTTGGATGCAGGAGAGTATTTTGAGCCCCAGCCACCGGGACTTTTCACTCCAGTCCCGGGTTTGCTTGACATCAATCTCATCCTTGCTGTCTTTGCTACAGGTATCCACAATATAAGTAATGGCGTGGGTTACATAGGCAGAATACCGGCTTCGCATAAGGGCTTCCGCCGTGGGAGGGAGACTTGAGCCCATAATATAGGGCTCACAACACCCTTCAAAGGAACGCCCCGAACCGCAGGGACAGGGTTTCATGACAGGACCTCCCAGAGCGCGGCAATATCCGCAGGAATACGCTCGGCCCGGGGTTCTCGTTCCATGACCTGCCTGAGGGAAGGGGGAACCGGTACCGGACCGGTTAAGGGCTCGACAATTTGTGCGAATTTAGCCGGGTGTGCTGTAGCAAGAATCCCCACAGGAACTCCCAGGGAACAGGACCTGCGAAGGATGTCAAAACCCTGCCAGGCTACGGCGGTATGGGGATCTAAGAAATACCCCCAGGCCGTATGGACTTCCCCGATGCGTTGTCGCGTCGCTTCATCGTGGACCCATACCCCCTGGACGAGTCGCCGCAGTTCTTCCAAAGACCACTGGGCGGTCATACGCTCGAAGTTGCTGGGAGCGCCCACGTCCATGGCGTTGGAAATGGTGGCTTGGGAGGCCCGGGGCTCGTACTGGCCGCTCTCAAGATAATCTGGGA
>JAITJK010000076.1 GCA_031278935.1 Spirochaetaceae bacterium
GTAGCCTTAATCTCCAGTTCCATCTTCATGGACTCAATGATGATCACCGTGGTACCGGAAGACACCTGAGTTCCTTCACCCACAGCATACCGGACTATGGTGCCCGCCACTGGGGCCGGAATCACCGTACCCCCTCCTGAAGGGGCCGCCACCGCCGGAGCGGGAGTAGGAGCCGGAACCGTAGCCGCCGGGGCCGTAGCCACCCCCACACCGGCGGGGGAAACCACCACCGTATAGTCCGCGCCGTTCACGTTGACCACGTATTTGGCCGGCTGATTCGAGGGCGCCGGGGCAACAGGAGTCGCCGGAGCGGGGGTAGGAGCCGGGGCAGCGGCTTCGGCGGTAAACTTCACAGGCCCCTGGGACCGTTTCTTGAAGAAGTCCGGGGCGACCTTGGGGAACATGGCGTAAGTAAGCACGTCCTCTACGCTGACCTGATCGGTTCCCAGAACCTTTTTCGCCTCTCCTTCGAGTTTGTCATATTCCTGGGGTATATCGTCTGCGGGCCGGTGAGTGATCTCTTTTTCCAGTTTCAAGGTCTCCAAGGCTTTTTTAACAGCTTCCGGATTTTTGGGAGCCGGACAAGCGCCGTATTTACCCGCCAAAAGATCGATAGATTCCCCGGTGAGTTTGCTGTACCGGCCAAACAGGACGTTGAAAACCGCTTGGGTGCCTACGATCTGGCTGGAGGGCGTAACCAGCGGCGGATAGCCAAAGTCTTTCTGTACCACCGCGATTTCCTTGAGCACCGCGTCGATCTTATCAGAAGCCCCCTGTTCCTTTAATTGGCTCTCCAGGTTTGAGAGCATCCCGCCGGGCACCTGGGACACCAATATCCGGGTGTCCGCTCCCAGTAAACTGGACTCGAACTTCTTGTAATGCTTGCGAACTTCCCGGAAATAGGCGGCGATTTCTAACAGGAGCTTAATGTCCAGACCCGTATCGTAGGGCGTTCCCTTAAAGATCTCCACCATAGTTTCCGTGGGGCTATGGCTCGTACCCATGGCCAGGGAGGAAATCACCGTATCCAGAATATCCGCTCCCGCTTCAGCGCACTTCACTAGGGTTGCCACGGACATGCCGGTAGTCGCGTGAGAGTGGATTTCTATGGGAATATCCACGGCTTTTTTGAGGGCCTTCACCAACTCATAGCCTTCATAGGGCTTCAAAAGGCCCGACATATCCTTGATACACAGGGAATCCGCGCCCACAGTAGCGTATTCTTTGGCCAGTTCTACAGATTTTTCAATTGTCTGACAGGGAGTAGTAGCATAAGAAATGGCCGCCTGGATATGTTTGCCGGTTTTCTTAGCCGCGTTGGTGGCAGCCCGGAAATTCCGGGGATCGTTTAAGGCGTCGAAGATCCGGAATACGTCCACCCCGTCTTTCGCTGCGGTCTCCACGAACTTGGCCACCACGTCATCGGCATAATGCCGGTACCCCAGAAGGTTCTGCCCCCGTAGGAGCATCATGATCTTGGTATGCGGCAAGGCGGCCTTCAATTTTTTAAGCCGTTCCCAGGGGTCTTCGTTCAAAAACCGAATCGCCGAGTCAAAGGTCGCCCCCCCCCAGGCTTCCAGCGCCCAATAGCCGACCTGGTCCAATTTGTCAGCAATAGGCAGCATATCACTCGTAACCATACGAGTAGCGAACAGGGATTGATGGGCATCCCGCAATACCAGATCGGTAAGTTTAACCGTAGCCATTGTAACTCCTTATAAAATAGAAAAAATAAAAAACCTACTCATGCGTTTTGCGATATTCCGTAACCGCCGCGCTGATAACCGCAGTTATGGCCGTTTCGTTACGAGCTGGACTGGGCGCCTGAACGCTGGATACAGCCGCAGGAATTGCGGCCTGCTGGACATCCTTATCCCAACCCAAGGCATGGATCACTTTCCCCAAGGTGCTGATACAGATAATCATAACGACTAAGAATCCGAACACGATTCCCATTCCTAACAGGGTAAGCACCCCGCTTTGCTCTAACATGACGTCTATGGTCATAAAACCTCCTTTTGGTACCGGCGAACGGGCCGGCGTAAATAAGTGGGCAGCTCGTTTCAAAGGAGCTGCCAACTACTATCATGATACCGGAAAGGTAAAAAGAAATGCAAGGGACGACCGGGCCTAAACCGCTATTCCAATTTCGGAACAATACGCCGCCTTAGGAAGAGCCATACTCGTCAGGGCAAACCACGCGGGGGGATGGGGGGAATATCATCGTACCGGCCCAGGTTGTTCCAATAGATGAGACCCCCGGTTCCTGCGGCTCGGACCCCCTCTACCTCAAGGCGTACATAGGTTTGATTGTAGTAGGTCCGATCATAGGAAACGTTGAGGTAAAAGGCCTGGACGTAGGGACGAATCACCACCTTCCGCCGGCTGATACGTTGGGCCCGCTGGGTGCCCTGGTAGTAGATCCGGTAGGGCCTACGCTCCGGGGGATACTGAGCCAGGAAGTGTTGCTCAAAATGGCTCGGATAGTACATAGGGCAGATCACGTCCACATAGGGAACCAAAAGCTCCACCTCCTGCCCGGTACGGGATCCCGTACGGTACCAGCCGTTGGCCCCGTAAATATCAATCGAAAGAGGGGCATCCACCTGGGAACGAATATGCCGGAGAAACGAAATAAGTGCGCTGTCCATGTCCATGCCCGGATCCTTCCACCGGTACTGGGCGTCGGCCAGGTTCGCACCGTCGGTGGGAAATCGGATGTAATCAAACTGAATTTCGTCAAAGCCCCGTTCATGCAGCTCCTGGGCCAGGGAGCGGTGATAGTCCCAAACCTCTTCGGAATAGGGGTCCACCCAGTGTTCATCGTAGTAGGTCCTGACGATTTCATAATCCGGCTCCCCCGCAGGAAGGATCCGGATGAGGGGATTATCCGCTTCTCCCCGGCTACCCGGAGGCTGCTTCTTTTGCCGGGAGTCATAATAACCCTGCCAGGGGCCTTTGTTCCGGGCATCCCAGACCGCGAACTTTCCCCCCTCCTTTTTGGCCAGTTCCGGGTCCTTGAACACCACGATCCGGGCCACGGTATACATCTTCCGCTCCTTCATGGACCCCAAAAAGGCGTCGATATCCAGGGGCCGAAACACGCGTCCCTTCGCCGTAAGGGCGGCGTTTTTCGGGGTAAAGCGCAGACGGCCGTAATCGTCCTTCATATCCAGCACCACCAGGTTCAGTCCCTGACGGCTTATGAGGTCCATATAGGGCTTGAGGGTCTGGGGGCTCATGGCATGATTAACCGGCAGATAAATCCCTTCTCGGTTCGCCGTGGGCGGGTCCGCCGTATCCTGTTCGGGCTGGATAAGCCAGAGTTCGCTGAGACTGATAGGCTCCGCAGCAAAGCGCTCTTCCCCCAGAAAAATGCAGGAAGGGGTGAGGCCCATCGTCCGGGGAATCTCCCTTAGGAATTTGAGGATATCCTCCCGCCGCCGGCTCTGCACCGCGCCTGCGGCATCCGTTTTTTGCGGATAGGGAAGCTCGTCGATACTGCCATCCCGGACAAACCGCACCGTTTCCCGGCCCGGGTCTAGGGCATCTACCGTACCTAGGGCGTCCCCCGGATCTGCGGCTTTCCAGAGGAGGCGGAAGGCCTTTTCTTCCCAGAGGAGTTCGTAAATCCGGGGGCGGAAGGTCTGGGCCGCAAAAATCCGGGTTACCCCCTGACCCAGGTCGCTTTCCTTGAGAACCACCGCTATATCCGAGACTTCGTCTGGGTTATCCGTGGTTTCCAGGGTCTCAAGGCCCTGGGCAAGCTCGATCCACCGGGCTTTTGGCAGATCGGGCTGTAGGTAATAGACCCCGTAGACGCTATGGGAGAGAAAAATCGTCAAGTCCGGCAGGTTTGCCAGGGCCACGGCCTTAATACCATTGGTTTGGTAGGGGGGCATCCCTTGGTTTTCCCAGCTCTTACCGGCGTTTCGGGTGAGGAAGACGGCGTCTTTCACCGCGCATACCATGATATCCGGGTTTTCTGGGTGAATTTCAAAATCCTTAAGGTCCTGCACCTGCCGGATAAAGGACTTTTTCCCCTGATCATAGACCTTGATGACCTTCATCGGCAGACCCTGGTTCCGGTCTTCCCAGGTCTGCAAGTCTGTTGACAGGGTAATACCCTGATCGCTCAAGAGGGCCCAATAGTCCCGGGTTCGTTTAATGGACCGGACTGCCCCACCTCCCCACAGGCGTACCACGCTGCCCCGCCAATCGATACGGTAGAGTCCTTCTTCCGTCCCCATGAGCAGGGGAACCGCCGTTTTGTCGAAGTTGGTGCGCCCTAAAAGCGGAACTGGAGCGAGGGCTCCCCCAAAAACCCCCCACCCCCCGATAATCAGCAATATTTTCAACCTGCCCATAATCCCCAAACCTACTGTCCGCCCTCCTTAAGCTTGACGCTTTCATCTTACCACACCTGGGGCAATCGTATCGAGCCACCATCGGTGGTGTAAGCATTTGTTTTTAGGCATATAGGGGTAGTTTGGGCTTCGGTATGGAGTTCTTTAAGCAGGGCGGATACCTTTTCAGGCGTCATAGCCGGGTATACTCGTTCATTTACCGATAGAACTGGCGCTAAGGCGCAGACTCCCAGACACGAAACGGTCTCCAGCGTAAAAAGAAAATCCGCTGTTGTGTCTTGGATTTCAGAAAGTCCCAGCTTATTCCGCAGGGATGTAAGCAGGGGACCGGCTTTTAGTACATGACAGGCCGTACCATCGCATACTTTTATAATAAACCGGCCTTTAGGTTTGAGGGAAAAGGTTTTATAAAAGGTGGCTACCCCGTAGACCCGGGCTTCGCTTACCCCCAACTTCTTGGCGAGATACGGAAATATTTCAGGAGGCAAATGACGGTACTGTTCTTGTATGTCCTTAAGGATGGGGATGGTTGCGCTGGGCGTACTGCTCCAGCGCTCAATGATCCGGTCTATGCTCCCATAGTCAAAAGCCATACGCCTGCCTCGCTTTGCGGTTTCTCAGGTTAACCCAAGAAAAAGACTGCCTGGAACCGACGGCTCCAGGCAGAACAAAAATAATAAAGAGAGAGATTGATGAAAGGGGTTATTTCCCGACCCCTCTTTTAACATACTACCGGCCCGCTCCGAGGAGAAATATATATTTCGCATACCCCCATACCCTCAAAGATATACCCGCACGACCAGCCTGGGACTTTAAACCCCTCCGCAGGCATCCACCGCAGGGGGGAAGGAAAGGGCGTTTTTTGAGGCGTAGACGTGGTCGATGAACTTTTTGTCCAGCGGGGAAAAGGCATACGCCTGGGGATAAATAAGTACGTCTTTAAAGAGGTTGTTGGCTAGATTACACCGCCGCTGAACCAGGCAGTAGCGCTCTAGAAGGGGCTCTGGAATAGGGGACACCCACATATAGGTAGCGGGCAGGGTGTTCAGTAAATCAAACTGATTACACCGCTCGTAGAGATAAATCCGTTTCCGCACTGGATCCGGGCCCTGGGCACGCTGAGTTTCCAAGGCCCCTAAATAGGGAACCGAAGTATCCCCGTGGACTATCTCAATGTACCGGCTCAGTTCGCTGTAAAGGACTTCCAGGGCATTCGCCAGGGCATGGTTTCTGGACATGAGAACCAGGTACGCAAATTCCCAGATATGCTCGTGGCACAGCCCTTTATCCGCAAGATAGTCGAGAAAATAGTTCTCGTACATCTTCTGATAGCGGATGATACCGAGTTTAAACCGGTTTTCCAGGATATCCGTGATGGGTTGCATGGAATTGGTCTCTTGAACGGTAAGGCTTATCTCTTTTTCCGGGTCCAGTCCTGCGGCAAACTGCGTAAAAGCCGTAGCGATGTAACTCCCCCGGGGTATGGAAACCGCAAAATGCTGGCGCTGGCCGGGATCCCCTTGGGCTATGGCGTCGATCTTCTCCAACTGCTCTCCAATGGTCCGAGCATAGGCGAGAAAGGTGAGGCCCTGTGCGGTGGGCATAACCCCCCGGGAACTGCGCTGGAAAATAGGAAATCCCACCGTATCTTCCAGTTCCTTAATAGCCTTGCTTAAGTTGGGCTGGGCCATATACAGGTTATCCGCAGCCTTGGTAATGGACCGGGTCCGTTCAATTTCCAGGGCGTATTTGAAATAGAGGGTATTCATAAGCGGCTCCCCTTGGGTCGTGGTGAGGTCTGTAGTATGGACCATAGCGGGGGCGGTGTGGTGAGCACGATAAAGGCAGGAACCCCTCCTTACAAGACCGCTTGGAACCAACGGCTCTCGGCAGAACAAAAAACGAGGAAGCTTGCTGAAAGGGATTACGTCCCCACTCTTCTTTCAACATATTGTACACCCGCTCTCGTGAGAAATATATATTTTGCATACCTCCATGCCCTCTTAAATATAGCACTACCTGCCATTGAGTCGTATTGGGGAACCCCCGAGTTAGCGAGAAGGGCATAGGCCCCTGGTAAGTACGCCCTGCAAGGAGCAGGAACGAAGGGACCTGCACCCTTAGCCCTTAGCCCTCCCAATACGCCTCCACGGCAGGTGGCGGGGGTAGCTTATGCGGTAGGCTGCTATGATCTGGAAGCCAATGCGACGGTACACCGCCTGGGCTGCGGGGTTGCACTGCTTCACAAAGAGGGTGAGCCCTCGTCCCAGGCGCCGCAGATCCCGGGTAAAGGCCGCAGCCATGAAGGAAGCTATCCCGCGGGCCCGGTACTCAGGACGGACATAGACCCCGCCGATCTGGTACCGGGAAAAGGACGCGGCGTTGGTGTTGATCTTCCCGATGATCTGGGAGGGGCCCTGAGCGAGGAGCAGTCGTTCCCGGCGCATGATATGTTCCAGCGAGAGCAGACACCGGGCTGGATCAAAGCCCCCCCCCTCTGGGATAACCTCTTCTCGTTCATAGGCCGCCTGTAGGGGTAGCAGTTCCGCAAGGTCCCGGGCCTCCGCATACCGGAGGCGGAGATTCGGAAACGGAGGGGCCAGCTCCACCGCTTCCGCGTCCAGGGCCATCAAATCATAGTCTAGGTGCAGGAAGTCGGACAGCCCCTGGGCGGCAAACAAGCTTTCCACCAGGGACACATCCTGAGAAAGGCCCTGGATAGCATAGAGCGGCGTGGATGGCTGAACCGGGAAATCCCGGAAAAAACCAGACTCAGCCGGAGACGCCTCAGGTAAAATCGGAAACAAGGTGCCCTTACTGAGGATCAGCAGTGCGGAAACCCACCGCTGCCCGGCGGACCGGGATTCCCACCACCAGATACGGTCCCTCCCGTCCCGTTGGAGAAACCGGGCTGCGGCGGCCACACAATAAGGTTCCCGATCCCGCAAATAACTCTCGATCCGCCGAAGCAGCCCCCGGGGGGGACGAGTTTCCAGGAGCCGCCACCCAGAGGAAACCGGATACTGAAGCATACAAGCTCAGGGAAGGACTGGCACGGGCAGGGTTCCCTCAGCGGGGAGACGGCCCAGGATAACAGAAAACCCCGCCACAAAGGATTCCCGGGCGTAACTATACACCGCAAGGGCTCCGTCCACCCAGGAAGCCTTATCCAGATGCACGGGATTAAGCACTGAAAGCACGATCACCCGTTTACCTAAGGGGCGAAGGCTTTGTAAGAAAGGAAGTCCCTCGGCATGGGAGAGACAGAAGATAATGGTATCCGCGTCCTTCGCGTAGCGGACCAACTCCGTGCCTCCCTCAGGATCATACCAATACCCCATGGCCCCAGGATAGGCTAGCTTCCCAATGGTGAAAAAGTCTTCGTACTGGCCGGCCAAAAGCACTTTGCCTGCGGCCTCCGCTCTTAAAGGAAACACCCCATCCGGCCCTTGCCGCATCCCCTTCACCGCCGTAACGCTCCGGGCCGCGAGATTCAAAAAAAAAGCAGCTCCTTCCGAGTCTGGAAGGCCTAGGGCCACCTGCCTCAAGTCCGGTATCCAGGGCGCCGTCTTTTCACCCCGGAGGGAAGAGAGCTTAAGGGCCACAATCCGCCTTGCCGCGTCCCGGACCCGGTCCCGAAAGAACGGCTCCTCCCGCATAGCCTCCACCAGGCGGGTCCATATCGGATCGTATAAGCGCGGGGTCTTGGAAAGCATGATGATGTCGTTTCCCGCAAGTAGCGCTTCCTTCGCCGCCTGAGAAAGGCTTCCGGCGCTCATGGTGGCCCCATTCATCATAAGGTCATCGGTGATGATAAGCCCCTCAAACCCAATCTTGTCCCGTAAGAGGTCCTGCAAAAACCAGGAGGACAGGGACGCCGGGACAAGACCCGCCTGGGTATGGGGAAAAGCCAGGTGGCCGCTCATCACCGCCTTAAGCCCCTCCTTGGTGAGAAGCCGATAGGGAAGGAGTTCCCGCTCCCATAACTGCTCGAAAGAGGCGTTGATCTGGGGAAGCACCCCGTGGGAGTCCAGGTCCGTATCGCCATGCCCAGGATAATGTTTTGCCGTGGCAATAATCCCCGCAGCGTGCTGGCCCTTCATAAAGGCCGCCCCTAAGATGCCGACCTGAGTGGGATCCGACCCAAAAGACCGGGGCCCGATGATCACCGAATCTTGATTGGTATACACATCCACCGCTGGGGCAAAGTTCATATTGATGCCCAGGATGGCCAGTTCCCGGCCTATGTAATAGCCCGACCAATAGGCGTCCATGGGACGCCCTGAAGCGCCGATGGCCATGTTCCCCGGAGTTTCGCTGGTTGCGCCTTTTACATGGCGAATCCAGCCCCCTTCCTGGTCGGTGGCCACCAAAAGAGGTATCCCCAAAGGCCCGCGCAGGGCTTCCCGCTGAAGGGCGCCGACGGTTTCCGCCAGTTTCGTGGTATCCTCGGTATTCCAGCCGAAGATTTTCACCCCACCGATATGGCGATCCCGAATCCAGTCCAGAATGAGGGGAGAGGGCACTGCCCCAACCCATCCCAGCATAAAGGTCTGGGCCAGGGCCTCTTCATCGGACATACGGGCGACCAAAGCCGCAGCATGGGAGGGGATATCCGGTTCATGGTCATTAAAATCCAGGGCCGTCCCCCGCGCCGGTAGCCCAAACAACAGTGCAGCGAAGACCGGGAGCAGCAGCCCGGCTCTTTGTACCTTCACCGGGAGGCTCCAGGATCTTTCATCCGGTCAATATAGGCCGCCGCGCTATGGGCGGCTACGGCGCCTTCCCCGGCGGCGACCACCACCTGGCGGAAGGGGCTTGAGCGCACGTCTCCCGCACAGAATATACCGGGAATGGAAGCGGCCATCCCTGGATCCGTGAGGATATAGCCCTGCTCATCCTTTGTCAGCGCCGGAACCAAGGTGGTCTGGGGTATCGTTCCGGCGAAGATGAACACCCCGTCCCCGACTTCCTCCCAAGACACTCCCGTGTGGGTGTCTTCGAGGATTACGGACCGGACCTTGAGGTCCCCCCGAATCTCCTTGAGTCGGGTATTGAAGCGCACCGTACTCTGGGGGTTTTGCAATACCCGGGAAGCCAGGGCTTTCTGGGCGCGGAATCGATCCCGGCGATGGACCACCATTACCTGAGATGCCAAGCGGGAGAGGAACTGGGCCTCCGCACAGGCCGCGTCGCCACCACCGATGACAAAGACTTTTTTCCCTTTGAAGAAAGGCCCGTCGCAACTGGCGCAGTAGGAGACCCCGCGACCCAGGAACTCCTGCTCTCCTGGAACATCCAAGGTTCGGCGCCGGGATCCGGTGGCCACAATCACCGCACGAGCCCGCACGGTTTCGCCGTTTTCCAGGAGGACCATAAAAAAGTCCCCCTCTTTTTCCAGGGACCGGGCGCCTTGGGTCCGGAAAGCCGCGCCAAAGGCAAGAGCCTGGCGGTGCATGGCTTCTACGAGGTCCGCTCCAGACGAACAGGGCTGAGAATCCGGAGGGAAGCAACCGGGATAATTTTCCAAGGTGTCAATAAAAAGGGCTTGTCCCCCCGGAGCGAGGGCTTCGATCACCAGGACCTGCAGATTAGCCCGGGCTCCGTATTGGGCGGCGCTAAGTCCTGCGGGACCCGCCCCAATAATAAGTAGCTCTACATCCGTTGTAACCATAGGGTTTCTCCTTACCTGTTATTCCCGTGGGTTCCTACTCACCACCCGCCGCCACCCGCCGCCACCCGCCGCCACCTGCCGTGGAGGCGTATTGGGGAGGTCGAAGGCTTAGGGATAGGGGCTTACGTCCCTTCGTTCCTACCAGGCGCGGGGCGTACTCACTAGGGGCA
>JAITJK010000085.1 GCA_031278935.1 Spirochaetaceae bacterium
CTGTGCCTTGGCACCTGCGCGTACGGCTTCGGATTCACAGCCGAGTGCCGCGAGCGCGAGACAGGGTATGCACCACAACCATCGCTTCTGCCGTAGGCGTATTGTGGGGCCGTGCGGTAAGGGATAGGGGCCTTTTAAACCCCCTGCGTAGGTGTCCCTTGGCTTACTTAGGATCACGAGGCCACTCATGCACCGGAGGTGGTTCCGGAGCTTCTTCTTTGTCGCTGGGCGGTATAAAGACCTGATAGGATGGGGCGGTCAGATCAATATTCGCAGCTTTGAAGCCGTTTTGCAGGTTTTCATAGAGATCGGAATAGATACGGGGCACCTTGTCTACGGCTTTAACGAAGACGTTGATCTCATAATGGGCATAATAATCCCACAGGGCGGTTTGCAAGACATAGGGTTTGGGTTTTTTTAGGACATTGGGCGTATTGGCCGCTGCGGTGAGTAGTATCTCATGTACCTGCTGCCAGGGAATCGCATAGCCCATGGTAACGTCTGCGTGGAGAATAAGACCGTCTTCTTTTTCCACCGTAGAAAAATTGTAATTCGTGATGCTTGAAGTAAGGAGCATCATGTTGGGGAAGGTAACGAATTCGTTTTTATGGGTCCGCAAGCGGGTAACCGTGGCAGACTTTTCCACCACGAACCCGGTAACGTCGTTCAACTTGATCCGGTCCCCAATGGTAAAGGGCCGCATATAGGTAATCACGATGCCGGCTACCAGGTTTCCAATAATGGAACTGGAACCAAGGGAGAAGACAAGACCCACAAACATGGAAACCCCCTGGAAAACCGGCGACTCTGAATGGGGCAGATTGGGGTATATCACGATAATCGTAAAGGCATATAACAAGACCCGTAATATGTTAAAGCTCGGGGTAGCCCAATCCGCGTAAAACCCGGGGATCACTAATTTTCCACTCTCTATCTGAGTCGTAAAGAATTTAATAGTCCGCAGGGCGTAACGGGAGATAACGATGATGATAACGATGGTAATGAGATTAGGGATATAATCGATAATACTTAAAGCTGTGGTTTGCAAGGGGTTTAAGATGTACCCAAATAGAGTAGACGCCAGGTGTTTGGTCGGCTCAAACAGGCTGAATACCAGAGGTAAGGTCAGATACAATTGGATAATAATCGCCACATATTGCGACAACCGCAGCAAAAAGGCAGCCAGATTCATCATCTGGGCGGTTTCCAGAATACGATACTCCTTAATCACCAAGGGCTTAAAATGGTTTTGTCCGTATTCGTTGAGCTTCGTCTGTAGCTTCTTAAAGAGATGCCATATCAATCGTATCAGCAGGACCTGGGCGACCACAATAGCGGCGGCGATACCCAAGCGGATGAGAAGATTCGTGTGTTGGCGCAGGGTATGGGTTATCCCATCTTCTAGTTGCTCGGCGGTAGTAACGATCTCCGCCTCTTCATCGATGACCCCTTCCTGTACCGAAGACTCAAGGAGCTCAGTTTCCTGGGCGGCGAGGCCCCAGGGAAGCCCCACAAGATTTAAGGCCCCAATACACACCATACATACTAAACTCAGGAAACGCATATCCTTTACCTCCGCCCTTTTATCCAGGGAACCCTAACGGATTACCGGGGCCTTAACCAGGACTTTCAACCTTCTTCTATCCAAGATACTACTATACTACAAAGGAGTTTCGATATCAATCACACTTACGGTGGGTACATTGAAGCAAAACCGTATCTTCGCGCCTTATTATATTTTATGAGACCATTGCGCTTCCTCCAACAAGGGGTCTGGTACGAAATTTATACTCGTATCAACAACCGGGAACCCTTGTTCCAGCACTATAAGGCTTTAACTATGTTTACCCGGGTTTTCCAAGAGACGAAACTACGGTTTATGTTCGAGGTTCGGGGGCTACAGCTTGCCGAGGATGGGCTTCGATTCTATATCAAGCCTGCGGATGGTATGGAGCTTCCGATTATCATGAAGTGGCTGAAACAGGTATTCGCCCAGCGCTACAATCGAGCGGAGGGCCGGGAGGGTCATATCTGGGGAGACCGGTATGGGTCGCGGATAGTCGAGGGGGAACCACCTGAAGTGGAGAGTATAGGGGAGGAAGAACCAGACATTAGGGTCAGACCCCAGTATGGGAATGTACCACTTTTTCCGCCCCTATTCCCCTTTTCCCTCGTCCCGGCACCCGGATAACCGGCCTTAAATCCAGCGACGGATCCGAACCAGGGAACCTCTAGGCACAAAAGCGTCTCTGCCCTATCGCGTAGCACCCGCAGTGGGTGTACCTATCGTGGAGGCAAGAAGGGAGAGGCGTCCCGTTCCCTCACTACCACAGCTAGTTGTGGGTTTAGTCCGCCGCCGGCCGCTGAATGGGCTTATTCATCAGTCTCCTGTACCCGGAAGGCTTGAGCGGCCCTGATAACTTCATCGGATATTTTACCGGAAATAGGTGCGTAGTGATCGAATTCCACGCTAAAAGAACCAGTACCGCTGGTAATTGAGCGCAGATCTATAGAATACCGTAAGAGTTCCGCCTGGGGTACTTGGGCCCGGATTTCCTCGATGCCTCCCGTAGAATTCTGCCCAAGAATCTTGCCACGCTTCCCGGACAGATCGCTCATCACATCTCCCAGGTATTTGCTCTCCGCAAACACCGTCAGGTTCATAATGGGTTCCAAAAGGGTGGGAGCGGCCTGGCGCATGGCTTCCCGGAAGGCATTGCGGGCCGCCAGTTTGAAGGCCAATTCAGAAGAATCCACGGGATGTTCCTTGCCGTCTACGATCTTCACCTCTACGTCCACCACTGGGTACCCCGCCATGGTTCCCGCAGCCATACCTTCCTGGATACCCTTCTCCACTCCGGGAATATAGCCCTTGGAAACCGCACCGCCAAAGATAGCATTGATAAACTTGTACAGTTCTCCCCGGGACAAGGGAGCGATTTCCAGAACCACCCGGCCGTATTGCCCGTGCCCACCGGTCTGTTTCTTGTGGGTATATTCAGCGCTGGCTTTTTTCGTAATAGTTTCTCGGTAAGGGACCCGGGGTATATGGGTTTCTACGTCGATTTTTTGCTGCTGCTTAATCTTATCCAGGATGATATTCACGTGGAGCTCCCCCATGCCGGAGATGACGGTCTCTTTAGTCTCGGTGTTAAAGGCATAGCGGAAGGTCTTGTCTTCCTCTGTGGCCTTAATAAGCAATTCCCCCAGTTTGTCGTCGTCTTTCTTATTAACTGCATGAACCGCAATGGAATGAACCGGTTCGGGGAGGCGCAAAGGTAAGAATTTGAAGGAACCATCAGCGGAAGTTACGGTATCGTTGGTCTTGAGACTCCCAATTTTTGCCACGATTCCCACGTCCCCGGCGTGGAGTTCCCGTACCTCCTCGAGTTTTTTCCCCAGACAGGTGTACACCTTGCCAATCCGCTCCTTCTTGTTTTCCGAAACATTAAAGGCTTCGGAGTCTGCGGATAATTTGCCTTGGATAATCTTCAGCCAGGAGAGCTTTCCTGAAAACTGATCATAGCTAGTCTTGATAACCAAAGCCGCCAAGGGCTTATCAGGGTCCACGGGGATCTGATGGGCGGCTCCTTCGGTATCCAGAACCGTGTCCTGAGCGGTCTTGGGGCCCGGAGCGAGGCCTACGGCGAAGTCCAGGAGAGGAATTAACCCAGAATTCTTCAGGGCTACCCCGGCAAAAGCCGGGAGTATCTTATTCGCCGCCAAGGCTTCCATAAGCCCCTGGCGTATCCCCTCGGCATCCAGGGCGCCAGTCTCCAGATACTGCTCCATAAGCTCATCACTCCCCTCGGCAGCGGCTTCAATGAGCCGTTCCCGGGCGCTGCGAACCGCGTCCTGGTACTCCGGGGGGATAGGCGTCTCTTTTTCCAGGGCCTCTCCCTGGGCGAGGTAGGCTTTTTCCTGCAAGACGTCAATGACCCCGGTATAGTGGGGACCTGCACCCATAGGCAGGGTGAAGACCACAGGGGTAAGGCGGCATTTCTCTTTGATGTCTTCCAGGGTTTTGGCAAAATCCGAGCGCTCGTCGTCCATCTTGGTGATAAACACCCCCCGGGGTTTTGCCCGACTTTGGAGGTCTCGCCAGAGTTTGAGCGTACCAATCTGTACTCCTGCACGGCCGTCCACAGTGAGGAGGACAAAGTCCGAGGCTCGGAAAGTTAGAATCACATCTCCCACAAAATCCGAAGAACCCGGGGTATCGAAGATATTGATCTTTTTCCCCTGCCCTTCGAGGTGTGCCATAGCGGCATGGATCGAGATTTTTCGTTCAATTTCCTCAGGGGTGGAATCCGCGATGGTTTTACCCGATTCTACGGTTTCCGCCCGGGGGATGGCCCCACCGGCAAAGAGCAGATGTTCAAATAGGCTGGTTTTACCGGTCCCGCCGTGCCCGGCAATGGAAATATTTTTGATTTGATCCGTTCTATGGCTCATGGAAACGCTCCTTGTAGTGCGATTTTTGATGCTTATGGTGCTGTAATCACTATCATGGAACGGTCTTATTGAATTGTCAAGAAAAATATCCGACTTCGGGAGTATCCGGGCTTGAAAAAGGCCGGGGTCAGACCCCAACCTCGACCCCAATACGCCTCCACGGTGGGCAATGGCACGGCTTTAGGGCCGTATTGTTATGTCCGACGCTTCTGACAGCACAAAATTACGCCCATATACGTGAATGTTACCGGATCCGGTTGGACAGGCGCCAGGACGGCTCCGCCATAAGGATACCAGGAAAAATGAGAAGGATAGGTTATATACCCCTATTACGAGGAAAATCAGCAAAAAACAAAATCCTTATTATAATACCCCATGATACACCAGGGTACCTAACCCCTCTATAATACTATCCTGTGTATGAGGTATATGCCTTACCCAGGCGGAGGTCTGACCCCAGTAGAGCCGTGAAGGTGGTTCTTAGTCCCCATATGCCTCCACGGCAAGTGGCCACGGTAGCTGGTGGGGTTGCGGAGGAGGCAGGGGTGGGGTATAGTGAGTTTAAAAACGACTGAGGTGGAATATGCGCTGTCCCCATTGCGGTGCCTTTGATGACCGGGTAATCGAATCCCGAGCCCTCGCTAACGGTGAAGCAGTGCGCCGCCGCCGGGAATGTACCCATTGCGGACTCCGGTTTACTAGTTACGAGCGAATCGAAGAAAAACAGTTCATGGCGATCAAACGAGATCGTCGCCGCGAACCTTTTGATCGCCGAAAAATCGAAAAAGGCGTACAGCGGGCTATGGAAAAACGGCCTATCTCCCAGATGAGTATCGAACGACTGGTCAACGAGATCGAAGACGCCGCCGCCTTGTCGGGAAGGGTAAATCACGAAATTGAAACCGCCGTCATCGGGGATTTGGTCCTGGAAAAACTTAGTTTATTGGACAAAGTGGCCTATATCCGTTTTGCCTCGGTGTACCGGCACTTTGAGGATATTGATGAATTTGTCAAAGAAATACATAAACTCTCCTGAAATACCAGGTCGGTCCTTAAAAGCCACTCAAAAAATGTGCCTCGCCCGGCTGCTCGACCTGGCCGGGGATTACCTGAGGGATGGTTATACCTATGCCCCCAAGACCTATACCTTTGAGGATGACCCCCCGGCGGCGCCGCCGCAGGAAGCCTCGCTTTCCCTAGAAGCCCTGAACCAGGCGATCCAGCAGTGCCAGGAGTGTCCGTTGCATAGGGGACGGAACCAAGCGGTCCCCGGGGAAGGGGTACTCCATCCAGCAGTGCTCGTCATTGGGGAAGGGCCCGGCGCGGATGAGGACGCTTCGGGCCGGCCTTTTGTGGGCAAAGCCGGGCAACTTCTGGAGCGGATGCTGGGGGCCGTGGATTTATCCCGGGAAACCAACTGCTTCATTGCTAATGTGGTCAAATGCCGGCCTCCCCATAACCGGGATCCCCTGCCCGAGGAAATCGCTGCTTGCGCGCCTTTCCTGGACCGGCAGTTGGCCCTCCTTAAACCCCGGATGATCCTCGGTCTCGGCAGAGTGGCTATGCAGACCCTATTGCGTACCGATGAAGGCATCGGCCAGTTGCGGGGAAAAGTCATGGCATATCAAGGAGTTCCTCTCCTGGGCACCTACCATCCCAGCGCCCTCCTGAGAGAGGCTTCCCTGAAACGGGCCGCCTGGGAAGATCTAAAACTCCTGCGAGACCGTCTGACCGCCCTACCTACCCAGGGTCCCGCATGACCGAGGCGGTCTACTATGTGGATATGGTGTTTGATCTCCCCCTACAGCAGGTATTCACCTATCAGGCAGACCCTAAGAAAGAGGCCGCCCTGGGCAAGCGCGGTATAGCTCCCTTTGGCAGGCGGGAATGCCTGGGCTACATCATCAGGGAACACGCCGAAGCTCCCCCAGGGATCGCAGCGGCAGCGATTAAGGCAGTCCGTCGGGTAGTAGACCCGGCTCCCCTCTTCACCCAGGAGGACCTGGCCCTAGCCGAATGGATCGCCGGGTACTACCTGTGCAGCCTGGGGCAAGCCCTGGCGGGGATGCTGCCCTCAGGCCGGCGGACCGGCGCATACCCGACTTTTGCGGACCCGGAAGATGCTATAAGCCAAAGTATACCGGAACTCTCCTCGGAGCAAGAGGTCGCCTTGGCCGGAATACTCCACTGCCAAGGCCCTGCTGCCGCGCCATCCCGGCTCTTGTACCTCTACGGCATTACGGGATCCGGAAAGACCGAGGTGTTTCTCAGGGCCGCCGAGCAGGCCCTGCACGGGGGAAAGTCGGTGATCTACCTGGTGCCAGAGATTGCCCTAACCCATCAAACCGCTGCGGCCATTCAAAGTCGGTTTGGGTCCAGCGCCGCGACCCTCCACTCAGGTATGAGCTCCAGTGCCCGGCTTACGGCCTGGGTTCGGATCCGGGAAGGGGAGATCCGCATCGTGGTAGGCCCCCGGAGCGCGGTCTTTGCTCCGGTGCAAAACCTTGGCCTTATTATTTTGGATGAGGAACAGGACGGCTCATACAAATCGGGTAGTACCCCTCGTTACCACGCCCGGCAGGTGGCCATGCATCGCTGTTCGGTGGTTGGAGCCTGCCTGGTCATGGGTTCTGCGACGCCTTCGGCAGAGGCATGGAAGCTCATGGAGGAGGGTACCATTCAGCGACTGCATCTGACCCGCCGGCTTGCCGGGGGTAGTATGCCTGCCATACGCTCCTTAAGTCTTGCCCGGGCTTGCGGCTGTCTCACCAAGGAATTGCAAGAGGAAATCCGTAAAACCGCCCAGATGGGCCGGCAAAGTATCCTGTTTCTCAACCGCCGGGGTTTCGCCTATTTTTATCATTGCCGGGCCTGCGGCTATGAACTCACCTGCCGGCGTTGTTCCGTGTCCCTCACCTATCACAAGAGCAAGGGCCGGGCGATCTGCCATTACTGTGGGTACCAAACCGAGCCGCCCCGGGTCTGCCCCCAGTGCGGTTCCCTAGAAGCGGGGTATACGGGTTTTGGTACCGAGCTTATTGAAGAAGAGGTTCGCCGGACCTTCCCAGACCTGCGGGTACACCGGGTGGATGCGGACACGGCCAACCGTAAAGAGAGTCTTAAGGAGACCCTGGCGCTCTTCAAAGCCGGGGGTTTTGACATTCTTCTGGGGACTCAGATGGTGGCCAAGGGGCTGAATTTTCCTGGGGTGCGCCTGGTGGGAATTATCTTAGCGGATACGGGTCTGCATCTTCCGGATTTTCGGGCGGCGGAGCGGACTTTTTCCCTGATTGTGCAGGTAGCTGGCCGGGCGGGCCGGTATTTCCCGGACGGCAGGGTTCTGGTTCAAACCCTGCGGCCTTATGACCCGGTGATTCTCCGGGCTTGTGCCCTGGATATGGAGGGTTTTTATGCGGCGGAATTGGCCCAGCGGAAGATTCTGGGCTTCCCGCCCTACACTCGGCTTATCCGCTTTATTGTCCGGTCTAAAGACGCGGACCGGGCGGACCGGGCCGTAGGGAACCTAGCTGCCCTGGCTGGGCCGCAGCTTCCGGCCCAGGCGGATATGTTAGGTCCTGCGGAATGTCCTATCGGCATGATCGCCGGGAACTATCGCCGGCAGCTTATCTTACGCGGTTCCTCTCTGGGGCCTATCCATGCCGCCGCCCGTTCCCTGTTGGCCCGCTATGAAACGGGGAAAGACAAGCGGGTATATGTGGAGGTGGATATAGATCCCGTAAGCCTCCTCTAACCACCTAGCGCCACCTGCCCCTGGTGAGAAGGCCCTGCAAGATGGAGAAACGAGAGGTACTGCCCGTTCTTTACTACATAGTCCCCAATACGCTTTCACGGTAGTTGGTGGGTTTACAGAAATGTCGGTTTTTACTACTATAGAAACTTCGATAGAGGATGTGTATCGGACGCACATCAAGGGAACGTTCTGCGGAACCTCAGGTCCGAATAAGCCTATTAGTTAAGGAAGGATCACTATGTCTCGTGTATGCGATATTTGCGGAAAACACACCATTACCGGGAACAAGGTAAG
>JAITJK010000117.1 GCA_031278935.1 Spirochaetaceae bacterium
AAGTGTCATTATCTCCTTCGGGGCCGGCATAGTGATCTATGCTCAGTATAACGCATACATTACAAGCAATTATGAAGGTATCATGAGACGTTCCCTTGAGTGTACCGCAGAATTTATCCCTCTCTTTAGGGATATTGAGACGGTTATCCAGGAGGGTAACGAGCGCTCTGAAACATTTACCCAACTCTTCAGGAAACTGCATGAAATTACCAGAATATTCAATGTGGAAGACATCGCCCTACTGGATCGTCTCCAGGGTAATACTTATCGTTTTCTCGTCGGCGCGGTACAGCAAGATGACCCTCTAGGTTTTTTAACCAATGATCTCTTTCTCGCCCCCTGGGAGGCGGATGAAGGCGTTGCTCAGGTCATAGAGCACATGTACAGCACCGGTACCTTTCAGGTGAGCGCGCCCTATACCGATGAGTTCGGTACCCATATAAGCGGTTTCCTCCCGCTTATGTCAAACGGCTCAGTTGGCGCTTTCCTGCTCGTCGATTACGAAGTGTCTTACGTAGATAGCCTACACCAAAAGGCCTATATAGCCTTGGCCATTGCCATGGTTTTCGCGATTGTCTTGGCCAGTACGGGAGCCTGGATATTTGCCTCTATCCTGGTCAAACCAATAAACCAGGTTACCCAAACCGCTCGAGAACTGGCCAAGGCGAATTTTGAAATCCCCATCCCCGTTACCAGCGCTAACGAAATCGGCGAACAGCAAAAGGCCCTGTGCACCATCCGGGATAGTCTTAAAGAACTGGTAGGCACCCTCAATCAGCAACTGCAGAAAGTCAATACCATGGGCCAAAGCCTCAAGGACTCTATTATGAAGTCCCTCAAAGACGTGGAACTCATTGTACGGCAAATGGATACCATACAGGGGGACACGGATGCCCAGAACCGCATGGCCGTGGAAACCGCAGACTCGGCCAAACGTATCGTGCATCATATTGAAGACCTGGATGAGGCCATACAAACCCAGGCATCGAATATCGTGGAATCCTCTGCGGCTATCGAACAGATGGTGGCCCATATCTCCAACATCCGTTCCACAGTGGATAATTCCAATGAGATGACGGAAAAACTTTCAGGTCTCTCCAAAGAGGGTCAGCAGATCGTCCAGCGTTTAGGGGAAGAATATCAGCAGATTGCCCAACGTTCTGGGGCGCTTAAAGCGGCGAATAAGATGATCTCCAACATGGCCGCCGAGACGAATATTCTGGCCATGAATGCGGCCATAGAGGCGGCTCATGCGGGGGAATCGGGGAGAGGCTTTGCGGTGGTAGCCAGTGAGATCCGAAAGCTTGCGGAATCCTCCACCCGAGAATCTACGGCTATTGATGGGGAGATCAAAAACATGGAGAAGGCTATCCTGAACATGGAGGCGGTTTCCACGGATACGACGGAACTGATGGAGGCCCTATTTCGGGGCATTCGGGACATGGGTTCCCTTTTTGTACTGATAAGGCAGGCTGTAGAGGAGCAGGCTACGGGGAGCAAGCAGATTCTGGAAGCCTTGAAGACCATTCAAGAGAAGACTACGGTGATTCAGGAAGATTCGATGGGCATAAAGAAAGAGAGCGATGACATTTACCAGGGTATAGACTTATTACGGAGTGTATCTGCGGAAGTTGGGGACAGCGTTTCTCAGGTGTTACAAGCCAGCAAAAACATCGCCGAGTATTTGGAATATTCCCAACAAATCGTCTCCTAACCACCTGTCCCAGAGGCGTATTGGGGGCTGGGGTCAGACCCCGGAAATCCGCGCTTATCGCCTCGATAACCAGGAGGACCTTAATTGGTTTTGAGCAAAGGACTAATGGGGAATTAAGCAATTGTAATCCCCTAGAGATGCCATAAACACTGTTCAGACAATATCACCGCCCCTGCCAGAAAGCAACTATATGCCCCACCATAACCTATTTTTCCAGCCCGTTTCCCCCGGGGTTCAACTTTTTAATGGCCACTGGCGGTGGAACGGGCCTGTTCTAGGGAGGCGAGAATAAAGGGGCCGACTCCCTTAAAATCGTCCGCCCCCACCGGTTCCCTCACATAATAGGCGTAGGAACCATCCCGGTAGGGGATCCCGCCGAGGCCCGCAACCTTACAGATCCCCTCCAAATGCAGTTCCCCCGCCGCATCCTCGGTAATCATCCGTTCAATAAGTCCGCCATAGGCCTTGAACGCCGCTTCCCGCGCGGCATCCCGGTGGACAGCCCCTATCATACCGGTACGAATCAGCTTCAATAAAAAATAGACAAACATGGCGGAGGCGGAACTTTCGTGATAATTCTTGTCCCGGCCCCCGTGGTCCACTACCTGATACCAAAGACCGTTTTGAGGATCCTGATAGGCCAAGAGGGGAGGGACGAGACGGTTCGCAATGGCCCTGAGGGTGTCCCGATCTTTCGCACGAGTTTCAGGGATATAATCCAGCGTGTCTACTAAGGCCATACAATACCAGCCCAGCGCCCGGCCCCAGAAGTGAGGAGAACAGCCCGTCTCAGGGTCGGCCCATAACTGCTTGCGGGATTCATCCCAGGCGTGGTATAAGAGCCCGGTCTTGGGATCCCGGGCCTGGGATTCCATGAGGACAAACTGATGGACCACATCGGCAAAATCCGCTTCATCGCCGAATTCCGCCGTGTATTGGGCATAGAACGGCCCCTGCATATAAAGACCGTCCAGCCACATCTGGAAGGGGTATATCTTCTTATGCCAAAACCCCTGGGTTTGGGTCCGGGGTTGGCTACGAAGCTGGGCACGCAGCCGTTCAATAGCCGCCCGGTAACGCCCTTCTCCGTAGGTTTTATACAGCCGAAACAAGGTCTTCCCCGGATTGATCTGATCCAGGTTGTATTCATCCTCCCGATACCCCTCAATAGTATGGGTAATCTTCAGGTCATATAGGGCTTTAACCCACTGGCAGTACGCAGCCTCGCCTGTTTGTTCCCCCAGGATAAAAATACTCTGCAATACTAGGCCGTGTTCATAATGCCATTGCACCTGATCCGCCGTATACCGCTGCATCACCGATAAGGCCATGCGTTCCGCCAAGGATTTGGTTCGGTCTATCATAGGGCGCCTGCTATTTAAGGTAGCCGTTGGCTTCGGCCGCGGCGATCCCGGCTTTTTCCCATTCGAGGCCCCCCAGCCGGTCGAATTCCGCCACCCATGCCTCCCAGTTGTTCCGGTTGAGCTCCCGCTGGCCTGTGAGGAATTCCACTACCCCTTGTTCATAGAAGCGTTTGAGATCCGCGTTGGGCGCAGGCAAGGCATCGGCCCCAATGTTTGGCGTCCAGGGCCGCTTCTGCATATCCAAAAGCACCGTCAAAGCGCTCATCGTTTTCCCCGACGTCGGGGCTTGGTACGTGGGATACCGGGCGAGGAGCTCCACCTCACTGTTGTAGAAAACCATATTTCTCAGCTGGGTGAGGACTTGCATTTCCGGCCGGATGAATCCCTTGGAGGCGTCGGGAAGGCCCTCCACCGTGGGAGCCCCGTCGGGACCCAGCACGTAGTTCACCCCCTGTTCGCCCCAGCCCAAAAGGTAATACCCCTCATGGGAGGACATCCATTCCAAGAGTCGGGCAATGGCCGGCCCCTTTCCCGCCTGCATAGCCTTGGTGGACACCGCGTAGATCCGGTACGCCTGGGTATAGACCCCCACGGACTTATGCCCCTCAGGCCCTTCGGGAGGATCGATCACGATCCATTCGCCATCAGGGAAGTTTTTGTCAAAGGGGGCGTAATTGGATTCTGCGGCAAAAGCGCCATTTTGTTCCCGCATGATCCCGAAACGGCCCTGTTTCCAGGCCGCCCGGAAATCGTCCTTGCCGTAGCTGGTCCAGTTGGGATCGATGACCTTCTCGTCCACCATGCGTTTCACGAAATTCAAGGCGTCAAAGTAGGCGCTTTTGCGTAGGTTAAGCCCTGCGGCGCTTGCTGTCAGATTCCAAGTTCCAGCTACCCCAAAAGCGCCGAAGAGCGGATCAAAGCGGCGACCCAAGCCTTCTTCAAAGTTGTTAATCTCAATAAAAGCCCCGTAGCCGTAGGTGTCCGCCCGGCCATTACCGTCCGGGTCTTGGGTGGTGAAGGCTTTCATCACGGCAAACAGGTCCTCGGTGGTACTGGGAACCGGCAGCTTGAGCTTGTCCAGCCAGTCTTTGCGGATCAACAGTCCCTCGTTTTTTGCCACATTACCCGGGGAAGCGAGGCCGTAGGATTTGCCTTGCAAGGTCGTGAAGCCCCGGCTATCCGGGTCATACTGGATCTTGGTCCGATTGGGCATCTGGGCGTAGAGATCATCCACCGGAGCGATAACCCCGACCCGGGTAATATTGAGCCACGGGTCCCGGCGGACCATAAACAAATCCGGCAGGGCGTTAGCGGCGGCGGCGGCGTTTATTTTCACATCCTGATCCGATTCATTGGACGGCAGGGCGCTTAACACCAAGTTGATATTGAGCTTGTCTTTTATCAGCTGTAGGGCCTTCCAGTCCGGCGGGGGAGACCCCGCCTCGGTTACTGCCGCGCCGTACCACAGTTCGATGGTTACCGGGCCGGTTTCGGTCTGGGTCTCTTTTTTCCCCGCACATCCTGGGAGTATCCCGGCAAGTACGCCCAAGGCCAACACAAGTTTTATTCCTTTCATATTCGTTCCTCCGCTAAATAAATGCCCCCTGCTGTGGAAGCGTATGGGGGATGCCGCGCCATGATATACACGCCGCTACCCCTTTACGCCTCCTAAAAGGGTTCCTTTCGTAATATATTTTTGAATAAACGGGTAGGCGATGATCATGGGAATCGCGGCCATGAACACGCTGGCCGCTTTTATGGCCTGTACCGGAGCTTCCCCAAAGGAACTGACCTCCACAAATTCGTTCATCCCGCTGGCCATAAGGATATTCCGCAACAAGATGGGCAAGGGCTGTAGGGCGTTGTTGTTGATGTACAGCATGGCGTTGAAGAAGTCGTTCCAAAAAGACACCCCATAATACAGTCCGATGGTCATAATAATCGGTTTGGATAAGGGCAGCACGATCCGTACCAGTACGTACCATTCCGCCGCGCCGTCTATCCGGGCGGATTCCTTTAACTCATTGGGGATTCCCTCGAAAAACCCCCGCATGATCAGGCAGTTATAGGTGCTGATGGCGCCGGGCAGAAAAATCGCCGCCAAAGTATTAGTCAGCCCCAGACGAATGACCACTAGGTACGTGGGAATAAGACCCACGTTAAAGAGATAGGGCAACAAAATCAAGATATTGAACAATTTCCGCCCCGGCAGGGTCTTCACCGATAAGACGTAGGCCAGAGGAATGGTGAGAAACAAGGCGCTGGCCACCCCAAAGGCAAAGATTTTGATGCTGTTCATAAAGGCGTTGAGAAAGCCCCGGTTTCCCAAAAGGGCCCGGTACGCTGCGGTGGACCATTTCCAGGGGGGGAGAAACATACCTTCCAGGTTGGTTCCGATAAAGGTGTTAGAGCGAAAGGACAGGGTGATGGTACTCCACATAGGCACCGCCACGAGGATCAGAATCAGCACCAGAAAAAAGTTCATAAAGATATAAAAAAGCCGGTCTTCTAAGGTAAGCCGCACAAGCCCTTTGGTTTTCATAGTCCCTCCTCCTAGATCAAGGACGAATCGCTCACCCGTTTGACCATCCAGTTGGATGCTATAACCAGGATGAGGCCAATCACGCCTTTAAAAATCCCTACCGCCGTAGCAAGGCCAAACTGGAACTCCAAAAGCCCCTGACGGTACACCCACGTATCGATAATATCCCCCACGCTGTACACGGGGATGGAGTAGAGCATAAACATCTGGTTAAATCCCGCGTCCAAGACGGTTCCTAAGCGGAGCAGCACCACCATAACAATCACCGGACGGATGGCCGGCAAGGTAATATACCAGATCCGCTGAGGGGCGTTCACCCCTTCCACCACCGCGGCTTCAAACAAGGAAGGATCGATGCCCATAAGGGCGGCGATGAAGATGATGGCGCTCCAGCCCATTTCTTTCCAGGCGTCAGAGAGGATCACAATCCACGGGAAGGTTTTGGTATCCGTCATAAAGGCCCGGGCTTCTCCGCCCAGAGCCTGAATAATATCGTTTACAATGCCGTCTCCCGGAGCGAGGAGGGCCAAGAGGATGCCGTACATGATAACCCAGGAGAGGAAGTGAGGCAGATACGCCAGGGTTTGCACCACCTTGGCCAAGCGGGGCCGGGTACACTCGGAGATGGTTACCGCAAGGATTATCGCCGCAGGAATGCTCACCAGCATCTTACCGAGACTGTAGAACAAGGTGTTTCGCAAGAGTTCAATAAAATAGAAGGAATCGAAAAAGGTCTTAAAATGCGTGAGCCCTATCCAGGGGCTTCCCAACACACCGGAGAGGGGCATAAAGTCCCGAAAGGCGATCTGGCCATTCCAAATCGGGAGGTACTTAAACACGATATAATAGCTCAAAGGGATAATGAGGAGCATATACACCGAACGGTGCCGCTTGATCTCCCTGCCGAGGCCACTCTTACCCTGGGGATTCGTATGTTTCATACTTTTGATGATAACCTGAAAGATCGGTAAAATCCGGGTAACCTATTGGATTATTCCGGCCTTTTTCGTAACTGCCCAGGGGAACAGCCGGCGATCTTCTTAAAAACCCGACAAAAATAGGCCTGATCCTGAAAGCCTGTTCGAAAGGCGATTTCCTGGACCGGATCGTTGGTCTTCCGCAGCAGTTCCGCAGCCCGGAACACCCGGTAGCGGGAGAGGTAATCCCACAGGGAAAGCCCCAGTTCCCGGTGGAAAATCCGGGACAGGTAGTCTTCGCTCACATGCACCGCCTCGGCCAGTTTCCACCGGTATATCGGGGCGGCTACGTGCCGGTCAAAGTACAGGAGCGCCTTCTTCACCAGCGCCCCGGTGTGAGGCGGAAGGATTTCGTCCCCCCCGAGTAGGGCCCTGAGGCGGAGACTAAATTCCTGAGACGAAGCCACGGATCGGTGACATACAATAACCCGGGAATAACCGCTCACCGCGGCAAGTTCCCCCTCTGAATCGAGGCGCTGGCCCAGCATCACCAGGGGAACCGTCGTGGTCAGGGGATGCAGGCGGACCGTGTCCGCAGCTTCGGCGCTCACGGTGTCTAGGATGATCAGGGAGGGAATCAGTTCCGCCACCGTGTCGTTAAAGGCTCCCATGGAATCAATACGGATGATCTCTCCCTGCAAGGCTTCCGCCGCGTCCCACCGAGGATACTCCCGGTTTTCCCGAAAGCCTACCGTGAGTACCAGCCCCTGGGACGGGGTTTTCAGGACCTTTTCTATAGCTTCCGCCACGGAGGTTTCCCTTCCCCCGGTAAAAGCGCCGCATACTCCTGGCGAACAGGGCCCTTTCCCGTAGCATAAAAAGGGCGTCCGCTGGAATTCTCCGATGCGGCGCAGGCTTAATACGGAAAGGCACTCCTCTTTCGTGGCCGCGGCGGCGTTCCAGAGAATGAAGGCGGTCCGACCCGGAAGGGCCCGCGCCTTGGGTATATCCCGTACAAGAGGGAGATCGAAAAAGTCCTCAGGCAGAAAGGCCGTATCCGACAGGGCCAGCACGTGATCCTGGCGGTTTATGGCCTTGACCGCCGCCGCCGCCCCGGTGAGGCTTATCCAGGGCAAGGTGATGAGGCAACGCCCGTCCTCTCTGCACCACTGCCCCCCGTGGGCCCGTAGGATTTGTTCGGCTAAAAGAAGGCCCCGGCGCCGCACCGGATTTCCTTCTGGGAAAGACGCGTTTTCGGCTCCGCGAAAGGTCAAAACGCAACCTGAAGGGCGCAAGGCCGCGGACACCCCCTCCCGATAGACCTGGCGGATGAGAGAAAAAACCTGGGAAAGGCGCTCCGGATCCCCTAAGAGCACGGGAAACACGCCGATGCCGGGAAGCAGTTCCTCAAGACAAAAGAGGGTTTTCCGCAGCACCGGCGGCTCGATCCGGGACAAGGCAAGATCAATTAGGCTACCCGCCTCGGCTTCCCGGGATTGTATGAGGGATTTCAGCCGGGAAATCGGCTCGGCCAGGCAGTGGTCCGCAGGGGCCTTCTTTTCCAGTTCCTCCACCTGTTCCATCATCCCCGCAAGAGGGTTGTAGAGTTCATTTTCCAGGGTCCGCAAGAGTTCGGTTTTGGCTTCCTCCGCTTGTTCGGCCAGCCGTTGTGAGCGGACCGCTTCTTCCAGGAGGAATATGCCCTTCAAGGCGTAACTCACGGCGGAGCGGAGCTCCTCGAAAAGCAATCCGTCATACCGGGGAACCGTATGGACAACATAGCCCAGGGACTGATTTTCGATAAACAGGGGCTGCACCATGAAGATCCCCTCGGCGTATTGGGCTTCAAGGACCGGCGGAACCAGCAGTTTCGCGGGAAAGGGCAGCTCCCCTTGGGAATGGATACCCTGGGGAGAGAAAGCGCCCACTAAGCGGGAGAGCTTTTCATCCTCAAAGAACACGATGGCCACCGTGGTAATCCCAATTTTCGGCAGATGCCGGGCAAGGCTCCGGATCAGGGAACGCCGATCCCGGGCGCCCAAAAGCGCGCACTTAAGGGAATGCACGGCGGCATTCCCCTGTTCCTTCTCGTACTGTTTCCGGGTAGCCAGCCGTTCCCGTACATGGAAGACCGTCTGGTACAAGGCGGGCTCAAGGCGGACTAAGAGCTCCGTCGGCAAGAGCGCAGAAGAGGAGACCCCGGCAAGGAACCTAAGCAACCCTTCAATATCCCCCTGGGATTGAAAAAACGGGAAGAGAGCCTTTTCAAAGCGCTGAAAGAACTGGGCCTCCTGCCGGTAGAACAAGGCGTCCGAAAGGGGGACGACAAACTCCGCCGCTGCGGCGCCGTCGAGGTTGAGGTACTCCACGGTCATGCGGGTAAGGACGTCCCGGAACAATCCTAAGGTCCGGCCCGCCTCTTCCATTTCCGGTGAACCAGGAGTCGCCATCCCCCGATTCCCACCGTAGACCCGGTAATCGCAGCCACAGGACTCCCGGAGCACCAGTTTTGACGGAAGCCGTACATCGCTGATAGGCTTTTTTTTCACCTTCAAGAGCTGCAATAGGATCTTGAAGGACTCGCCACATAACCGGTCAAAGGGGATCTGCACCGTGGAAAGAGGACTTTCCGGAAGCATACTCTCGATGGAATTGTTGAAGCCCCCGGCGCGGTAATCCTGGGGCGCATGGTAACCTGCTTTGGCCAAATACTTCACCGCCCCCAGGGCCATCAAGTCGCTGGATCCGATGAGGGTATCAAAGTCCCGGCCCGGCACGAGGGAACGGTCTTTGACGAGCTGGGCCGCCGCCGCGTCTCCGCTGCTCCAGTTAAAGGGGTCGGTAACTAAAGGGCTTTGGGGCGGAAGGGGCAGCCCCGCCTTTTGCAGGGCGTCCTGGTAACCCTGGAAGCGGTCTCTGGCGGAGGCATGAAAGTCCGGGCCCCGGAGGAAGGCGATGTTCCTGGCGCCGTGGGCTTGGATGCAATGCTCCACCAGGGCTTTCATCCCGTTATAGGCGTCGAATTCCACGCAAGGGTGTCCGGGTATTTTATAGGCTAGGGTTACATAGGGCAGGGGATCGAACTGGGCATGAAACCGTTCAAATTCTTCCTGGGATTCGGTATACCGTATGGTGGAACTCCAGCTAATGAGGCCATCCAAGTTCTCTGCGTTCATCAGGGAATACACCGGGTTACGAAGATTTTCCGAATCCTGCCGGGCGTTCAGCCTTCCTCCAGGGAAGATGAAGAGGCTGGTATGTTCCAAGAGCGCGGTTTTGACAAAACAGGGCCAGACATTCTGGGCAGTCCCGATATGTATAGAAGCCAGGGCCAAGCCTATCTTCTTCTTCACGCAAGCCATACGATCAGTGTAGCACACCTGCCGTGGAGGCGTAGCCCCCTATTATCCCGGGGGGTAAGGGGTTAGCAAAACGATACCCAAGAGGACTTACTCACGTTTAGAGCAAGGAATGAGTACCGGCTCAGTCTATTGGTTAAGAAAAGGTTTATCTTGCTATTTTTTAAAATTCAGATTACGAAGAAACCTTGAATAGGGTAGACAAATACCAATGAATGAGCTACAGATATTAAGTAACTATAGAAATAGTTAAGTCGGTTTCTAATACAGATACTTGTTAATTTGAAGGCTTCGGAAATAGTTTGAAGAAACTGTAGGTAAGGCCTTATAGTAAGGCAGTGGTTTGATATGAAGGTTTTTGATTGGTTTTTGCGCTATGATGTGTCAATTATCGTATACCCCCCCCCCCCCCCCTATGTATGTATTTTCTTGGGGGGATTTCCCATGGAATATAGTAAGGTAAATCCTGCACACTACTTCCAGGACCCTAGTGTTCTGTCCAAGACATATGGTTAATATTATAAAATACTATAAAAAATACCCAACATCCATAGAATCTATGGATACTATTTAACTCGTAAGAAGGACTATTAATGAAACGAATTATTGCGGGCGTGCAGCTTTTTTTCTTTTTTACTAACACAGCCATGTTCGCTCAGACTACGAATATTTCCCGAAAAAGTACAACGATTCCCTCCCCTACGACTTTCCCTAATTCCTCAGAAGCGGATAAATTACTCAAAAGAACGATGCTCGCCATGTCGAGTACGGATTACCGGGTAACCGCCGGAGATGTATATACCTTGACCTATATGGCTGCCGGAACACCGGTAATCTATACAATCAACGTAGATAGTACCTATAAAATACGAGTTGCCAATTTAGGAATTATTAATGCTGCGGGTAAGACGTTTCCCCAATTAAGAACCGAAGTGGAACGTATTGTTTCCAATAATTATCCCTTAAGTGGGGTACAGTTGGTGTTAACCGAACCTTCTCTTTTTACGGTGTATATCACCGGGGAAGTTCAGGCTGCCAAAGAAAGCCAAACCTGGGCCCTAGAGCGACTTTCGGATGTACTCGGGAAAGATATCATCACTGAGTATACTTCTTTAAGAGATGTCTCGGTACACCATTTGGATGGACCAACCAAGACCTATGATCTGTTTAAGGCATTCCGGTTTGGGGATATACAACAAAATCCCTATGTCCGTCCAGGAGATAGGATCCAGGTGAACCGGGCGACCCGGATCGTTGCTATTGAGGGATTCGTAGAACGACCCGGCTCTTATCAACTGTTACCTGGAGAAAACCTCAAAGAATTGGTGGAGTATTATGCCGGCGGTTGTACGCCCCTGGCAGATACCTCCCGTATAGCCTTAGTGCGGTATGTGGACAGTAGGGTAGAGTCGGGAGATAAAATATACCTCACCCAGCAGGACGTACAGGCTAATTATGGCCTCCATCATTGGGATGCCATAGAAATACCCACGATTGGCAACTTAATGCCGGTTATGTTTGTAGAAGGAGC
>JAITJK010000247.1 GCA_031278935.1 Spirochaetaceae bacterium
GTCTGGCCTTATTTTGAATGGAACAACACGAAAGAAGCGGCGGCAATGAACAGGGACGAGAAAAAAACAACATCCGTACCGATTGACAAACACCCACAGGCAATGGCGCGGTATAGGGAGTACGAGGCATTATTGGGAAGGTAAGAACACAGCTTTTTATTTTGTCGCCTTGCGCGTTTTGCCCGGTATTAAGATGGTAAAAGAAATACTCTCCCGTATCGGCGATACAGACTTTGCGATACCAACTGGAGACATTCCCCGCTGTTCTCATCGTGGCAGTCCTTTAATTCCCAACGTGTGGAGGAACAAGAATTTTGTTGAAAAACCCTGGCTGGAAAAGTATCAAATGCTTAATGATTTTCTGGACGCGTACCGGGGCAAAAAAATGCTATCTCTAAGTCCGGCATTGGCGAATTCGGTGTAACAGGCCGCACCGAGGTCCGTGTCAGTAATAATGGCGTAAAAGGCCTTAAGGGGCGCGATGCTAATGAGGAGGGGTGGTGGGGGATTGGGAAACAAGGGTCAGACCCCCAATACGCCCCATAGCAAACTGGCACCTGCAGAGAGCATAGCAGGAACGACCAGTTAGGGATACCTAAGCCCGCTGGTGGGCTTGTATTTCATGGGGAGATGTGCTATGGTCAGGGAAAATACCTAGATAAAGGGGAGATTGGTATGAAACAGCATGTGGTGTCGGCGCTGGTGGAAAACCGGGCGGGCACACTCAGCCGGGTTTCCGGTCTCTTCAGCCGCCGGGGGTTCAATATTGACAGCCTCACGGTAGGGGAAACTGAGGATGCCTCCATTTCCCGGATGACCATTGCGGTAACCGGGGACGACGCGGTGCTTGAACAGATCATTAAACAACTCGGTAAATTGATGGATGTCATTGCGGTACAGGAATTGGACCCCGCGTCGTGTATCCGCCGGGAGATCATGTTAGTGAAAATTCGGGTAGATGAAAAAAGCCGGCCTGCGGTCCTAGAGATCGTAGGTATCTTTCGGTCCCGGGTCATTGATGTATCCTCCATTACTATCACGATTGAGGCCACCGGTGATATAGAAAAACTAGAGGGTCTCCTCCTGCTCCTGCGTCCCTACGGCATTCTGGAACTTGCCCGCACCGGTCTTGTAGCCTTGGAGCGGGGGTCCCGGGTCCTTGCGGTACCTTCGGTACCGGCAGCGCCTTCTCTAAGCCTTAGCAACTAACCGGTGATTGCGCGGCGGGGCTTATGCCTGCCGTAAGTCAATTACCGGCTTCTCCATCACCCTTTCTTATAGGGATATGTTTCATACGAAACGTTTTATTAGGAGGTCTTTATGGCTGTCATGTTTTATGAAAAAGATTGCGATCTCGGCGCCCTTAAGGGTAAAACCATCGCGGTAATCGGTTACGGTTCCCAGGGGCATGCCCATGCGCTGAACGCCAAGGAATCCGGGCTCAAGGTGATCGTAGGGCTCTACCAGGGGTCCCCGTCGTGGAAACGGGCGGAAGAGGCGGGGCTCACGGTGAAACCTGCCAAAGACGCCGCGGAAGAGGCGGACTTCATCATGATCCTTATCAATGATGAGAAACAGGCCAAGCTCTACCAGGAATCCATCAAACCGGCGCTAAAACCTGGCAAGACCTTGGCCTTTGCCCACGGGTTCAACATCCATTTCGGACAGATCATCCCCCCCAAGGATGTCAACGTGGTGATGATCGCCCCTAAGGGCCCGGGCCACACCGTGCGGGAGCAGTATCAAGCCGGCGCGGGGGTGCCCTGCCTAATAGCGGTGTACCAGGACGCCACGGGAGACGCCAAGCGCATTGGTTTGGCCTATGCGGCGGCCATAGGCGGCGCCCGGGCGGGGGTTTTGGAGACCACTTTTAAAGAAGAAACCGAGACGGACCTTTTCGGTGAACAGGCCGTGCTCTGCGGAGGTGTCTCCGCCCTGATGAAGGCGGGGTACGAGGTCCTCACCGAGGCGGGCTATCAGCCGGAAAGCGCCTACTTTGAGGTGATGCATGAGATGAAGCTCATTATAGACTTGGTGAACCGGGGCGGCCTTTCCTTTATGCGGTACTCGATTTCCGATACTGCCGAGTATGGGGACTACATAACCGGACCGAAGATCATCACCGAAGAGACCAAGAACACCATGCGTCAGATTTTGAAGGACATTCAGACCGGCAAATTTGCCAAGGACTGGATTAGTGAAAATCAGGTGAACCGCCCCTTCTTTAATAAGATGCGGGCGATTGAAGCCGCTCATCCTATTGAGCAGGTGGGAAAGGAACTCCGCTCCATGATGAGTTGGATTCCCAAATCCACCATATAACCTACCGTGGTGGCATAGCCTAGGGGTTTAAAGCCCTTGGCTGGCGGTGGTGGTACTAGGGCGGGGCGCGCTTCGTTTCCGTCCCATCGCTCAGGCCCCCTATACGTTTCCCCAGCAGGCATCTGTGGTGGGCGTGTGGGACTGAAGGCGAGGGACGCCCCGTTTCCTAATGCCTCAGCCAGCCTGGGAGCTAGGCCTTTACGGTACGTGGGTAAGGAGTAATGACTATGGCGAATAACGAAACAGCACGGATAATACAAGTATTTGACACAACCTTGCGGGACGGAGAGCAATCTCCCGGATGCAGCATGAATCTCCCGGAAAAGCTCGCAGTAGCCCGGCGACTGGAACGGCTTCAGGTGGACGTGATTGAGGCGGGGTTCCCCGCGTCAAGTCCGGGAGATCGGGAGTCCGTGAAGGCCATCGCGGAAATCATCAAGGATTGTACTGTAGCGGGGCTTTGCCGGGCTCTAGAAAAGGATATCGACGCCGCCCGAGAGGCCCTAGAGTCCGCCGCGTATCCCCGGATTCACATTTTTCTGGCCACTTCTCCCATCCACATGGAGTATAAACTCAAAATGAGCCCTGAACAGGTGCTGGAGCGGGCGGTGAAGGCGGTGCAATACGCCAAGAAGTTCTGCGCCCAGGTGGAATTCTCCGCAGAGGACGCCTTTAGGAGCGATCCGGACCTGGTATGCCGGGTTTTCGGTGCGGTGATTGCCGCAGGGGCCACGGTGGTTAATGCCCCGGATACGGTGGGCTATGCCATGCCCGATGAATTCGCCGCCTTTGTGGGTTATATCAAGGAGCATACGCCACACATGGAGAAGGCCCGCCTCTCGGTGCATTGCCATAACGACCTAGGGCTTGCGGTGGCCAATAGCCTCGCCGCTATTCGCGCCGGCGCAGACCAGGTTGAGTGCACGGTAAACGGGATCGGGGAACGAGCCGGAAACGCTTCGTTGGAGGAGATCGTCATGGGCCTCCAGGTACGAAAAGATCACCTCCCGGCGAAAACCCGCATCGATACCACCCAGCTCTATGCCATAAGCCGCCTGGTAAGCCAAGTTACCGGGGTGAAGGTCCAGCCGCAC